>CAXNNH010000083.1:0-7205 GCA_964203325.1 Burkholderiales bacterium
CAGAACCCACGGACCTGGGACTCCTTGAAGCTTTGATTTAAATCGTTCAATGGCGAACCGTTCGCTTTCATTGACCGGCACGCCACACGGAATATGCCGAAATCCGGAAATCGCCATCAAGCCTCCCTAGATATGTGTTCGCTTTAAGCGATTGTACTACGAATAAAGTGGTCATAGAACCAAGACTTGAAAGTTGGAAAGTCGTCTGACAAAGCCAGTAAGTTCGCTATTTCGTGACTTTTAGCGGTGTTCGTCCCGACGGCCAGCTAACCACAGCATTGCAAACCCAATCCGTTTCCAGACACCCTGCCTGCAGTGGCCGAGTTACTGTCCGTAAGTTGCCGCTCTGGGCGATTATTCTACTCAGGTACCAGCCATTGAACCTCAGACGGCTCGCCCAGATGCAATTGGTCGGCAGTGTGAATTCGCCGGTAGTGGAAGTAGACGCTCAGCCGTCGGGTCCCGCCACCGGCAGCAACAGCCCGCATTACTGACATAGCTAAGGACGTGTCCCAACGGCGGCAGTGGTCGACTTGTGTGAATCGGCACTGAGGCAGGTCTCGGAGTAAAGCCGCCGTTCCAATGACGGTTATCGAGCGAGGACAAATTTCCGCTCATGGCCGTTAGCGGTCGCTAAACTGGCAATCCGGAAGGGACTAACAGGGCTTTGGAATAAATGCGACTGCTTCATTGTTACGTATATGACATAAAAAATTGCACGGAACCAGTCTACAACGATTAATTGTAGGGCAATCGCACTTAAATAGGATAAGCATCGTTCAATCAAACGATTGCCATTCCAGCAACCAGTGACGACACTGGACAACGCCAGACGGGCGGGAAATCGACCAGATCGCGCAGCTTGTCGAGGGACTGAAGAGAAATCCCGATTCGCGCCGTCATCTAGTCAGCGCCTGGAATCCCGGCGATGTGGATCGCATGGCGCTGCCGCCCTGCCACGCCTTGTTTCAACTCTATGTCGCTCCGTCGACGGAGCCGGGACAGGCGCCGAAATTAAGCTGCCAGTTGTACCAACGCAGTGCCGATATTTTCCTCGGCGTGCCGTTCAATATCGCCTCCTATGCCTTGCTGACCCTGATGTTGGCGCAGGTCTGCGGCTATCGGCCAGGGGATTTCGTCCATACCTTTGGCGACGCGCACCTGTACAGCAACCATCTGGAACAGGCGCAACTGCAACTGTCACGCGACCCGCGCCCGCTGCCGAGCTTGCAGATCAATCCTGAGGTTAAGGATTTGTTCGCCTTCCGCTTCGAAGACTTCACGCTGCAAGGCTACGACCCGCACCCGCACATCGCAGCGGCGGTTGCCGTTTAATCGATTCAATGGCAAAAGCGCAGCAATGGCTGGAGTGCCAAGCTTCATGGCCATTGTCGCCACCTTCAAGCTTGAATTCGCCATTCGACCCAAAACCGCCGATCAGAAAAAAGGAACCAGCCACTCGCCCCAACCATGAGAATTGCCGAAACGGCCCTTCGATTTTCAATTTCGATTTTTCATTCTGGGCGGCAGGTGTGCCTCTGGAGCAGTGGATTGGGCGAAGGCGCTACGCGGAGAAATCGCAGACCAGGTTGCAGGTATTTATTGAGATTCCTTTGACGTTAGCCCTGCCGCAAGCCGGCGATGATCCTGTCAATTTGGCGGCGGTGAATCTGCTGGTGAATGGCCCCGAGGCAAACCCAGCGCTGCGGAGTCAAGTTACCGAACCAGGGATGGGGTGCCGTATTTTGCGCTTTGCGGTTTCCGGTTTGATGCACCAGCTTGTCTTGGTAATCTTCCAGAAACACCCGATATGCTGCAACGATGCCATCGTTGTTTTGGCCCTTTGGTTTCACGTCTGCGATATCCGCCTTCACCGAAACCGACTGTCCGTGCGTCAGTTCGACGACCCCAGTCGCAATCCTGGAACCGACCTCGATCAAATGCTCCAGAACCATCGCCGCCGACCAGTATCGCGAACTGTCCTCGATGCCCATCGGCGCGCGGATCAGAACGCGGGTCTGCAATGCCTCGGGCGCAAGAGATTGCGCTGCCGCCGCCACTCTCTCGCCCTCGTTTAGGAACAGCCATAGCGCCTTGTCCCATGAAGTCGACCGGCAAAACGTAGGAAAGATCACATGGCGCAGGACGAACGCCTGCACTCGCGGCAACCCGGCACCGGGCGGCGCCAGATTCGCCTGGGGGGAGGAATTCGAATCAGGCTTGTCCATCATGCGATCCTTCAGTAAAGGTGACTCTTCAAGACAGGGAGCGGTCTGCTGGCATTGTCATGGCCGAAGGCCGATCCATTTAGATTCCAGCCGTTCAGGCTTGGTAGGTATTGATAGAATTCGAGCAGTTCTTGCCTGGCACCTTGGACATCAAATTCGCTTGCGGTTTGCATGGGTTGCGCTCCTGTTTGGTCTTGGTTAGATCAAAGGGCTATCTGGATTAAGCAAAGAATAGCCGAAGAATTCCGTGCTTCATAGGCGAGATCATTCCTCATCAAGTGCTGCACCTGCGTCCACAACGCGCACATCCGAAGCGCCCATGCTGGTCAGCCATAGGGTCAACTTCTGTCCATAGGTCTCGATTTCTTGCGGAGTGCCTTCCACGGTAAAGGCGATTTCCCATCCGCCTTCCCCGGCACCGAATTCCGGGTGTAGCCCCCAAAAAAGTTCGTCCGCCAATAGAGTTTTGCTGGCTTCAGCAGAAGCCGTAGGCAGTTGCTCAAGAACGGCGATCAGGGCTTCGTCCTCATCAAAAGTCAGCTCCAGTCGCGCCTCTCCGGCCGACTCCAAAAGCAACGCCAAGTGATCCGCACACACCTGATCGGTAACGCAGAAATGCACATCAAGTTGTTTGCGCTGCGAAGCCTGCGGATGTCCTGGTATGGCAGTGTTGACAGCTCCCATCGCCATCAGCCATGCGAGCATGGTGTTTTCGAAATCCATTCGATCATGTTCATCCGCTGGCGGATCAAACGTGATGCTCCAACGCCATTTCCCCGTCGCCAGGACGAAACCCCAATCCCAGGCGTCGGGTCGAAAGTGCCAGAAGTGGGCATCCTGCAAAAGTGCATCAGTGATTTTGGCGCGCTCGGCAGGCAGTCGGCCAACACGATTCTGCAAACGCTCATCTTGGGCGAACGTCTTTCCCCTGATGGCCTTTTCCACGAATTTGAAGATCATGTCGAGTCCGTCCTGTGCATCTTCATCAATGACGTTGAAGACTACTTGGACTGGCTTGGGTGCTTTACTCATGATGCTATCCTTTGTTGGCTGGTCTGGCTGACTCTTTCTAGGGGAGGGAGGATATTGGTTTCTCGCGTCAATTCGGCGTTATTCGCGGGGTGTGGTAAGGCTGGCTCCATTCGAAGCATTGCAGCCAGCCGAAGGTATTTGCGTAGACCACCTTGTTTTCGGTGGCGATGCCGTGGAAGACCGGGGAGAACGACTTCGCTGCGCGCCAGACCACCTCGCCGGTGTGACGATCCCAGGCCACAGGCACATCATGCAGCGAGCCGAAGATTAAGTCGCCAGCGATGGCCAGCGCCCTGGCTTGCGGGGCCTCGACCCGCCATAGGCAGCGGCCGTCTTCGGTGCTGTGCGCTTCCAGAAAGCCTGCGTCGTCAATGGTCTTGCAGAGGTAGATTCCATCAGCACAGCCCAGAATGAAGGAGGGCGCACCGCAGACATACGGAGTTGCATTCTGCTCGATTTCGTCCGCACCACTCTTCCAGAGAATCGTCCCGCTCGTTAGGTCGATACACCACAGAGTGTCGAAGTTGAGGTGAACATATAGCCGTGTGCCGATGCACGGCATAAAGCCGGAAGGCAGCATGGGGCGACCATCCTGCGCAAGCGGAAAGCTGATGCGCCACAAAATCTCGTCGCCGGGCGAGCGACAACCGAACAGGCCGCGCTGCTCATTCTCATAGCCAATGTACAAATTGTCGCGAATCTGACGCAGGAAGCCGTGTGGTGAGGGCGCGAATTCGTGGCTACCGTCATTACGCAAGCGCAGCAGCGCCGGAGCCGGTTCGCGGGCGAATGCCATGAATTCGCCTTCGTTCCCATAACAAAAAGAGCCGCGCTCGACATCTGGAAAGCGCACGGCCGCAAAGTCCAGCGCATTGGCGACGATCTGGCCGGTTTCGCGCTCGAGCAGATAGGGGAACACGGCAACCCGCTCGTGATTGATGGCAATGCCCCATGCACTTTCGGCGGGCAAAGGCGTGCGCCAGCGATACTCACCGGTTTCCGCATCAACGCAAACCACCTCGCGTTGTGCGGAACAGGCGAAGATGGCGTCATTGGACATGCAGAGTTCGAAATGCACGCCCCAGGTGCCGCACTTTTTCATCTGCCACTTCGGCTTTCGCCCTGGCAGGCCGCCCTCGATTTCGCCCCAGCGGTGTCCGCCCAGGTTCGCGGACGACTCCAGCCAGCCGTTCGGCATCTCCGGTGTTCGTGGTGGAAAGGCAGCCAGCACGCGAGCTCGATGCTCTGCTGGGTGGAGGGCGCCTCTGCAACCTCCGCGTCGAGGTCTTCCCCATTCTCGATGCGTTCGAGCAGGCGCTTCGCTTCTTTTGTACGCAGGCGACGCAGGGCACGGACCGCCTCCGCCCGCGCCTCGTAAATAGGATGGTTCTGGACCACCTGTTTCAGTCCATCGATGGGCAATTTGACCTTCTGTGCTCCCGCCCAATCGAGCACATCGAAGACCAGGGATGCCTCTTCCGGCGGGGTGCGATTGAGGATGGCGATGGCCTTTTCCGTGGCCAGGGCCTTGTCACTCGCCGCGATGCCGGCGAAGGCCTGCTTCTTAGTGTAGAAATCGACTTGCGGATCGTCGAGTGTAGCGACCATTAGCGCGAGTTCGTCGGCCTCCAGCGAGCGTCCCGATTCTCCCAGGCCGATCAGGACCTCCTTGAGGTACTTGGAATCGGTCGAGCGCAGAATCTCTCGGGTGAAGGCACGCGCGACGGGGTCGTCGCGCATCGCGAGTGCTTCGACCAGCGGCGGGCGGTTGAACAGGTCGTCGCCATCCCCGGAGTACTCCTCGAACTTGCGCAGGAAAAGACGCGAGATGTCCTCGCCGGGGAAGTCGCGTAGCCAGAACAGGGCATCATTTTGTGTGTACGTGGTGTGACAGAGAGAACCAGGCTTCTCGTCAGGATCGCCGCTCTGGTAATCCGCATAGCGGATCAGTGTTGCGACGTCCCCCCGCTTATTTGCCTCCCGGATCTCGATTTCCTCTTGGCTTTGCACGACTTCTTGATCAGTCATGGGACATGCTCCGTTCGTCTAAGGCCATTATGCCCCGGTCGCCATGAACCCCGGTTAAAGTTTCGAGGCAAACTGGGGACAGGGCAACCCCGGGGCCACCTCTGTATTTTCAGCGGTTTGGATATTTTTGGCGTGATGTTATTTTCATAAGCGATGGCGCCTTACCTCCCCGCACCTTGAGATGCGAGCTTAACCATAAAGTACCCGAAAACAATAGCGGCCAAAATTATGGGTACGTATAAAGTAAGGCTGAAGAAAAAATGCTTTCGATCATTTGGCCTCGAAAAGAATGTCGCCACATAAATGGCGATTGAAACAGCAGGAAGCCATAGTAAGTACACAGCCACGGCGGGCGTAATTTTTTCCGTGAAATTACTGATGATCGGATGTTTTTCCTGCCCCCAGCCTCCAGCGGAAAAGAGCCAAGTCGCTATTAATAGACTTGTCAAGTGCGGAGACCAAATCGATAGTCGGCCAAGATAGCCAGAAAGCGTGAGCTTCTTTAACGGAATGACTGGGGCTATCAAAACTGCGCTTAGACAAGCCAGCAACACCCATACTTCGAACTTCCCCTGAGACATTGCGGCCAGTCGATTCGCTAGCGCCCTTTCTGCTTCGGAGTCACCGGACTTGGCGGCTAATCGATACCACGCTTCCGCTTTTTCCCAATTAACCGCAACAAATTTGCCGTGCTTGTAAAGCGATCCCAGCCGGCTTTGTGCAAGGACGTGCCCTTGTATTGCGGCCCTTTCCAGCCAATAGACAACCTTGGCATCTTGTTGAATGAGGTAGTTTTCTGCGAGGAAATATTGGGCGTTGACATCCCCTGTTTCCGCCAGGGCGCTACATTTTTCCAGTGAAAATGGTTTCCCCAATCGCGTAAGGCAGACATCTTCGGTGGATCCTTCATGTATCGCAGGCAATTGAGCACTCGGTGATTGAGCGATGACGTTGAGTGACAGCATCAGCGCAAACGCTGCGATAGTCATTATTGCTCTGGAAAGCATGGTTACTTACCCGTCGCTACTGGCATGCGTCAGCCGCAATGAGCTATCAAGCCGAGGCCGCTCTTGTGGACAAAGTCTATGGCGTTCTTCCACTGGTTGAGCCATTGCACTACATCTTCAGGCGGTTCATGGTTCACAGCGGCGCAAATCGCTGCAATACGCGGTATATCGATCTGTTCCGTGCGCCTATGAAGATCGCTCACTCTTTCCGGCGATAACGACATGAAGTAACAGTGGTCAGTTAATGGACTCAGGCCAAGTTCATCAATAGCTGCGTCGACACTGGCCAGCAGTTCTTTGATGGCATCGAGTCCATTTGGCGGCTGGGATATTGAGGCTACCGACAACGAATTTAGCGCTTCCACAATCGAGTAATGCAGGGAGGCGCTATCGTTAGGCCACATCTCGTCGGGTACGTAGGTCGCATATAGATCAACATCGTCGGTAAGAATCATCTCCTCCAGGATGGCCTCTACATCGGGACGTTTGCAAACTTCGGCCCAGTTGAACCCAAAGACAGAAATCTGCATGTGACACATCCCAAAAAGTGAAAAATGGAAAATCCAAGAATACTTTCGGCGATTATTGCTTACGCTGAATGCCGTAGTCAAACGCAGTTCATTAAATCAGGTACGATGCTGCGACGGGATGACGGCAAAGTTGCTGTTCGAGGCGAATCCGTTGCGCATCACTGGATTCAGGATGCCGGCCCGGCGTAGTTTGCTGATCATGCGTGAAACAGTTTCCAGCGTTAGCGCGGTAATTTCGGCCATATCCTGGCGAGTCGGCAGCGTCACCAGCAAACTACTGGCGCTTTCATCCAGTGGCTGCGCCAGTAACAGCACCAGACGCCGCACACGGTCAGCCGCCTGGCCGCAGCGTAGGGCAATCACATCGGCGGCGCGTCGTT
>CAXNNH010000084.1:0-7014 GCA_964203325.1 Burkholderiales bacterium
TTCAAAGCAGCGTGCCTCCAGCAAGCGGCAGTTCCACCCAGAAGTGGCTGCCGACACCTTCTTTACTATCAAAACCGATACGCCCGCCCATCGCCTCGGCGAGCTTTTTGCAAATGACCAGGCCAATTCCGGTTCCCTCGGTGGCGGTCTGTTCAGCGCCCAGACGCTGAAAAGGCTGAAAGAGTTGTAAGTGTTTTTGCTGGGCAATGCCGGGGCCGGTGTCCATTACGGTAATGCGCGCCATGCTCCCGCTCGTCTGGCAGGAGACGAGGACCAGTCCGCCCTCCTGGTTGTATTTCACGGCATTGGAAAGCAGGTTAAGCAGGATTTGCCGGAGGCGGGAGGCGTCAGCCAGAATCGTCGGACTGGGTTGGTCGCTATGCCGGATGATGATCTGTCGGTTCGCGGCCATCGGCTGCAGCATAGTGATCGCCTCTTCGATTAGCGGATCGAGTCGCACGGCGACGATGGCCAGATTCAGCTTGTCGGCCTCGATGCGCGTTAGATCGAGCACTTCGTTGATCAGGCCGAGCAGATGACGACCGCTGCCGAGAATATGGCCGACGGCTTCCTTGTGTGACGGAGCGACCGGCACCGGTACGCCCATATCGAGCATTTGGGCGAAACCGATGATGGCGTTCAGCGGCGTGCGTAACTCGTGGCTCATGCTGGCCAGAAAGGTGGATTTGGCCCGGCTCGCCTCTTCGGCCGCTTCTTTGGCCTGCCGAAGTTCGGATTCCACGCGCTTGATCTGTGTCAGATCGCGAAAAAGTACGACGCCAAAGCCACCGGCGACTGAGGTAAAGGCTTCGATGGGGCGCTGTACGCCGTCCTTGCAGGTAATGACCGTTTCCATGGCGAAGGCCGTTCCCGACTGGGCGGCCAGCGCCAGTCGTTGATTCCACTCCGCTTGCTGGTTCTCTCGATAAGCGATCTCCGGGTAGGCCAGCGACCACCAATGATCGACATCAGGCATATCCTCGAAGGTGTAGCCGAAGGTTTCGACAAAGCGACGATTGAGAACGACTAACTCCCGGTCCACGCCTTTCACCATAATCGGCAGCGGCGACGATTCGAGCAGCAGGCGGAACAGGGATTCGCTGGCGCGCAGCGCCGCCTCGGTGCGCTTGCGTTCGGTAATATCCCTTTCCGTCACCAAAATCGCGTCCTGGCTACCGTAGCGAAAACGCGAGAGGGTGACTTCGACCTCAAATTCTTTGCCGTCCAACGGACGCCGCGAGCGCCACTCGAAATGCCGTTCATTGCCGGCCATCACATCGGCCCAGATCGCCGGCAATTGCTCAACCGGCATACCGGGAGCGGAAAAATCACCTTCGATGGAGTAACGGCAAAAATCTTCCTCGCTCAATCCGAACATATCGAGCATGCGTCGGTTGGCTTGCAGGATTTGACCGTCCAGGGCATGAACCGCGACGGCCTCATGCACGTTATCGAACAATTGGCGGAAACGTTGCTCGCTGGCGCGCAACTCAATTTCGGCCTGCTTGTCCGCCGTGACATCGCGCATGAAGCCATGCCAGAGCGTATCGCCGTTACTCAGACGCTCCGGCGTCGAATTGCGCTCTATCCAAACAAGCCCCTGCTCAGGATGTACGATGCGAAAGGTTTCGTGGATCGGCAAGAGGGTGCGCGCCGAGACGCCAATCGTTTCCCGCACGCGGACCTGATCCTCCGGGTGCACCAGGGCGAAAGCCGGTGTCGGATCGTTTTTCAGCGATTCCGGGTTCAGGCCGAAGAGGCGAAGCGAACCGTCGCTGGCGTAAGGAAAGCTCATGCTGCCATCGCCGCGCAACAAAAACTGGTAGATAACGCCCGGCACGTTGGCGGCAATTTTGTGCTGGCGTTCGGCCAGTGCGCGCGCCATACCCTCCCGCTCCAGCAGCCCCTGCATCATGCGCCAGACGATCAGGGAAAAGATGAGCGCATAGGCGCTCAGATTCCAGACGGTCATCGTCCACACCAGCGGGTGATGGGCATAAACCGGGAAATCCAGGTTGAACTCGACCCAGTGCCGGCTGGCCGCCACGCCAAACAGGATCAGGCACAGGATATTGCCGAGCACCAACCCGACGGCGATGCGCCCGCCGAGGAAAAGAATGGCGATGAACGCAAAAAAGATGGCGTACAAGCCGCTCATGGCTACCGGGCCGAATTGCAGCAGACCGGAAAAAGTGCCCAGCCAAGCGATGGCCAGCAAGACTGAAACGCGCCCGACATAGGGCAGCCGGCGGCGGCCGAGCCAAGTGAGCCACAGGACGCAGAGCAACAAGATGTGGATTAGAAACAGCGGCTTCCAGCCGGTCAGCAGGGTTCTGGCCACCGACAGTCCGGTAGCCACCGTCGACGCCAGACAGACCCAGAGCAGTGCGTCGTTGAACAAGCGGTCGCGCATGCGGGGGAAATCTTCAAACGGGCGCTGTATTTCCCTGAGCTTTGCGCGGCGCGGCGTGTTGTCGATGGCTTCAGTCGCTAGATCGGGCATCGAATTTTTCCTGTGCGGATAACCGCAGATTCTGTTTTTTGAAAAGCGATGGCCCTGACAGCCGCGCCAGTGCTCGATCTACAAGGGGGCTGCCCGGAGAGCGCCTGTTGACGCCACTCTTCAGCCATCCTGCCCGGAGATCGTTTATCCATGCGGGTCTTCGGGGAGGGGCTTGTTCTTGAGGATTTCCCGCACTTGATTGAGCAGGGTGTCCACGTTGAACGGTTTAGTGAGATACGCCAGAAAACCGGCGTTCAACCCGCTGTTAACATCGTGCGGCAGCGCCGCCGCGCTGACGGCAATCACCGGGATGGCGGCTGTTAGCGGATCGGCCTTGAGGATTTTCAGCGCTTCCTGTCCGCTCATGCCAGGCAGATTGATATCCATCAACACCAAATCCGGCGGATTCTCCCGAATCATGGCCAAACCCTTCTCGGCATTCTCGGCCATCTGCAGATGGACGCCCGGCAGCAGCAGGAAAAGATGCTTCATCACGGCCAGATTGCCGGGGTTGTCCTCCACATAAAGTACCCGGCCCTGCACTCCCACGTTGGGCGCGGCGAGCGGGGCATCGGGGGCATCGGGGGTGTCGATTGGGGCGGAATGGGTGGAATGGGTTGGTGAGAAATTCGTGGCGGGGATCGTTGTTACCACTGGTGGCGCCTCCTGCTCGACACGCACGGCGGGCAACTCCACCCAAAACCGGCTGCCGATGCCCTCCTGGCTATGGAAACCGATAGCGCCATGCATTGCCTCGGCAATTTTTTTGCAGATGACCAAGCCGATGCCGGTGCCCTCGGTCGCCGTGCGCTCGGCACCCAGGCGCTGGAAGGGCTGGAACACCTGCGCGCGTTGTGGCTCGGCAATGCCCTGCCCGGTATCTACCACGGTGATGCGTACCGTTGTCTCCAGCGCCTGGCAGGAGACGAGAATCATGCCCCCTTCGCGGTTGTACTTCACGGCATTGGACAGCAGATTGAGCAGGATCTGCCGGACGCGCGAGGCGTCGGCGACGATCTGCAATTCATTATTGCAAGTTTGCCGAATCACAATCTGGCGATTTTCGGCCGCCGGTGTGATCAGCGAGATCGCCTCCGCCATCACCGGGCCGAGCGCCATCGTCTGGATGGCCAGATCCAGCTTGCCGGCCTCGATGCGCGTTAGATCGAGCACGCCATTAATCAGGCCGAGCAGGTGGCGACCGCTGCCGAGAATGTGGCCGACCGCTTCCCTTTGTGCCGGGTCGAGCGGGGTGGGCACCCCCATGTCGAGCATCTGCGCGAAGCCGATGATGGCGTTCAGCGGTGTGCGCAACTCGTGGCTCATGCTGGCCAGGAACATCGATTTTGAGGCGTTCGCTTCCTGGGCGGCCACACGGGCTTTCTCCATATCGTCGAGCAGGGTGCGCGCCCGCGTCACGTTACGGGCGATACCAAGCACGCCTATCAGCCGACCTTCCTGACCGCGCACGGCGGTTTTGACCGTTTCCAGCAAAGTAGGCTGGCTGTCGCCGGCAAAAGTGACCGACTCATCGTGCGAAATCGACACCAGGCTTTGGGCGACCACTTGGTCGTCGGCGCGAAATTGTTCGGCCAGCTCTGGCGCAAAGAAGTCGAAGTCGGTGTGGCCGAGCACTTGCGCCGACGGTACGCCGGTCATCTTTTCGAAGGCCCGGTTGCTCGAAAGATAGGTGCCATCGGGTCCCTTCATCCAGACCGGGTCGGGAATGGCGCTCAACAGGGACTGCAATTGTTCGCGCTGCAACTCCGCGCGTTTCAGTTCCTGCGTAATCGCCTGCGAGAGCTGCAGCACACGCTGTTCGGCGCGCTGCTGGTCGGTGATGTCGAGGAAACTCCAGACGCGGCCAACCACACGGCCGTCCAGCATCTGCGGGCGCGAAGAGCGCGCAAAGACGCGCCCATCGCGGAAACGCAAGGTGTCGCGCGAGATGGTTTCCGGTTGGGCGTAGAGGGCTTCAACCTTGTGCATAAAGCGCTCAGGCTCTTGAAGCTGCTCAACAACGTGCGCCAATATTTTCCGATCATCACTGCTGGCCAGCAGTTCGTCGGGGACGTGCCACATCTGCGCGAAGCGCTTGTTGGCCGACGTCACCTTGCCGGAAAAATCGACGACCAGAATGCCATTGTCCGTAGCGTCCAGCGTCGCTTCCATCAGCGAGAGCGCACGGGCCGTGTCTTGCGCGACACTTTTAAGCTCAACTTCGGCCTGCATTTTCTGCGTCAGATCGCGGAAAACCATCACCGAAAACTGCTCGGTGGCCGACGTGAAAACTTCAATCGGTAGCGAGCGGCCATCCCGGCAGGCGACGACGGCTTCCAGGGAGAAAACCGCACCGGAGGTCACCACCGCCGCCAATTGTCGATCCCACTCCTGTCGCAGGCGATGGCGGTAATCCGCGTCCGGACAGGCCAGTGACCACCAATTGTCGGCTTCGGGCATTTCCGGCAGGGTGTAGCCAAACGTTTCGACGAAGCGCCGGTTGAGGACGATTAGCTGCTGATTGGCTCCGGTCACCAGAATCGGTAGCGGCGAGGATTCGAGCAGTAGGCGGAACAAGGATTCGCTGGCGCGCAGGGATTCCTCGGTCTGTTTGCGTTCGGTGATATCCACGTCCATACAGACGAAGATCGGGGCGTTGTCGCCGGGAATGGCGAAAGTCGTCGAAGAAATCACCCGCTGACGGCCATCTCGATGACGGACGCTAAATTCGCTCGGCCCGACGACTTCTCCCGTGGCGCCGATCTGCGCCAGAGTGGCTTGAAAGGTACGCGTGTCGGTCGCCGAGAAGATTAAGCGGTCCAGCGTCTGGCCGATGGCCTGCTCCGCCGTCCACCCAAAGATGCGTTCGGAGGCCCGGTTCCAGTAGCGGACGCGGCCCTCGCCGTCGTACCACTGCACGGCGACGTTGGGCGAATTTTCCAGCGTTGCGCTCAGTAAACGCTCGGAGGAGCGCAAGCGGGCTTCGCTGATTTTGCGTTCAGCAAATAGCGTACCGACATACAGGCCGACTAGCGCGACGCCGATGATAAAGATGTTGATATCGAGTACGCGATCCGACGCTTGCACGTAGACAAATGCGCCGATACCGGCCAGCGTTGAATCGATGGCCAGGCCGGCGATCAGCACGGCCGCCAGCGTTGCGCCGCGCACACCCCAAACGATGCCGACAAAAATCATGAACGGAAAACAGTAGGCAAAGGCCAGTAGGTGATTAGCGCTGCCTATGTTCAGACCTAGACGGCCAAAGACCAGTAGCCCCACGGCGATAGCGAGCAACGAAACCGGGAGTGCCGTTCTCAGGCGGGATAGCCGCTGCGGCTGACCGGCGGTGTTCGCCGAGAACCAGGTCAGTAATAGTGGGGTAAATAACAACTGCGCCATCACGTTGGCGAGCCACCAGGAGGCCCATAACGGCATCCATTCCGTTACGTTGATGCGACTATCCAGCCACAGCGGCAGCGTACCCAGGGTGGCGCTAATCGGTTGTAGCACCAGGGCCGAGAGGAGGATCAAGCCACTGACATCGCGCTGACGCTCGAAAGCGCACTGCAAGCGAAAGCGCTGAAACAACCAGACGCCTAGCACGGCCTCGATGCTGTTGCCAGCGGCTACCGGAAGGCCCGTGGCGAACGACTGGCCGCTCACGATCAGCAGCAGCCACTGACCGATGAAAATGCCCGGCCAGACGCGATAGCCGTAGTGGATGGCGAAGGCCAGGGCGATCCCGGCGGGAATAAAAACCGTCAGAGCGACATAGTCGCTGGCCACCGCCAGCGAAAAACTGAGCTTGCCCAGCGCAACATACAGGCCGGCGAGGACAGCGATTCTGGCCCAGTCGGCCAGCGTCAGCGGCAGAAACCGGTTCACGCTCAAGCGAACTCCCTGGCGCTTAGCCATTCGATCAAAATATCCACCGGCATGGCCTTGGCAATCAGCCAGCCCTGGACCAGATGGCAGCCGAGGCCGCGCACCAGATCGAGTTCGGCCTGCGTTTCGACGCCCTCGGCCACCGTCGATAACTTGAGTTTGATGGCCAGCTCCAGCGTTGAGGCGAGGATGGCGCGTGCCGCCGGTTTTTCGGCGGCTCCCTGCACGAAGCTGCGGTCGAGTTTGAGTTCGCCGAAGGGGAAGCGCTGCAACTGCTCAAGCGACGAGTAACCGGTGCCAAAGTCGTCAATCGATAGCTTGAAACCTTTGAGGCGCAGGCGGCTCATGACATCGAGCGCGGTGGTCACATCGGCCATCACCCCGGTCTCGGTAATTTCCAGAATCAGGTTCTCGGCGCTAAAGCCGGTGGCCTGAATACTGTCCATGATGAAGTCCGGTAGCCGGACATCCGACAACCAGTTGGCCGACACATTGACGGCGACCGCCAGGGGGAAACCGGCTTCCTCCAGGCGGGCACCGCCGATCAGGGCTTGAGTAATCAGCAATTCGGAGAGTTGCTCGATCAGTCCGTGCTGCTCGGCAACGGTAATGAAAAGATCGGG
>CAXNNH010000085.1:0-7009 GCA_964203325.1 Burkholderiales bacterium
GGGCTTCAGCCCCGAGGACGCCCAACAGCACAGTTTTGTGGCCGATCAGCGGCAGGTTCGCGGGTAAACCCGCTCCTACAGTGGGAGGAATCGCCCCAGCGGTCATGCGGGAATAGTGGAGGCGTCCCGGCAGATGGCCGGAACAAGGGCTAGCGGCTCGAGCAAAATTATGGCGGTGATTCGGGTCATGTCAAGCTGATGCACAACTTTTTCCCTGATTTTCCGCTTTTTAGGGGGATACAAAACCCGGTGGGCGGATGCCGCGAGATTTATTCGTACTTTACAATGGAAAAATGGCCGTGTTCAATAACCCTTCAGAGTAGTACAAATCAATTCGGACACCATTGGCTTATGCCGCCAGGCGCAAGCTACCCCACTGATTAGGAAGGGGCGCTATCAATGCGATAGCGCTGTCAGCGAATAGTATAATCACGAAATTGATCGTCATCATACTCGGTCGTACTGTGGCATCAATGCGCAGCAGGAAACCGTGTGTCGCCTCCACCGGCGGCGACAACCTCTACAAGCAGTACGTGGAGATTTTCCGCAACGAAGGCGTCGAGCTGAGTATTGCCCCGCTCGTCTTCGAGCAAATTGCCGAAATCGCCATCGAATACAAGACCGGTGCGCGCAGCCTGCGTGGCATCTTCGAGGAACTGATTACGCCGATTTTCTACGTGATTCCCGACCATCCAGAAATCGGCTCGGCGGTCATTTCATCGTTATTCGAGAATCCCCGCCTGCTGCGAAAAGCAACGCGCTGAGCGGCGATTGAAAACTTTTCACGGCAAGCAGCAAGGCTGCGAGCCGCACCAGTGCTTGATCTACAGGGGTCTGCCCGGAGAGAGCATGAGCATCACCAACGGGCCAGCAGTGCTGTTGGGTGACAAGATCGCCGACCGTCTGCCGGTGTGTCTGGAGCATGGCAGCACGGCGGCAGAGTTAGCCCACCCCGGCGAACAAGCCGGCGCGGGCATGCTCGCTGACGGCTCGTGCAGCGGGATGGGTCAGTCGCCGCTCGGCCGAAATCAGAAAGAATCGTTCGCGTATCTCATTCGTTTCGCCCAGGCTGACCACTTGGTAGTGAGCTACTACGTCCGGTACGCTGGCCGCTGGTGTGGGGAAGACCCCTGCGCCGGCTTCGCCAAACGCTTTCATCAAGGCGCTATCGTCGAATTCACCCACAATATGGGCGCGCTTTTCCTGTCGATTCAGCCAGCGCGGCAGGGTGCCGTGCAGCGCGGTGTCGCGACCGGGTAGCAGCAGCGGTGCGCCATCCAGGCAATCCGGAAAGCCGCCGGGCAGCCGCGCGGCCAGTGCGGGAGCGGCCATAAAGGCGACGCCCGTTTCGCCGAGCGGATGGCTGTATCCCTTGATCTCCATACCGGGCGGCATGGGGCGGTCGGCCAGCACCATGTCGAGACGATGGATGGCGAGGTCGGCCAGCAGGCGGTCAAAGCGATCCTCATGGCAGATCAGGCGCACAGGCTCGGGCTGTGAGAGTACGGGCGCGAGCAGGCGGTAAGCGATGAATTTCGACACCACATCGGCGATACCGACGCGAAAGGTAATAAAGCGTTCCTCAGCACCGTTTTTTAGCAAATCCTCCAGTTCGGCCCCAGTCTGGAAAATTTCTTCGGAGTAGGACAGCGCCAGCTTGCCCGCTTCAGTCAATTCGAGCCGTCGCCCGACGCGCTGAAACAGTGCAACGCCCAGACGTTCCTCGAATTGGGAAATTTGCCCGGACAGCGTCTGGGGCGTTAGATGCAGGCGCTCCGCAGCGCGGGCGACGCCGCCCGCCCGCGCGACGCTGAGGAAGTAATGCAGATGTTTGTAGTTAAGCATGGCGGTAGCTGATTATTCGTATTTTTCGATCATAACGCATCTTTATATCTGTTTGTATCGAATGTTTGGCGCATCGATAATCCGTCTGTCGTCTTCCACTTCAACCAGAGGAATATCATGAACCTTCAGATCCAAGCTCAAGATTTCACCCTGACCGATGGGCTGCGCCAGCATGTGGCGACGCGTCTCGATTATGCCCTGAATCATGGTCGTGACATTGTCACGCGCATCGTTGTGCGCTTGTCCGATGTCAATGGTCCGCGCGGCGGCGTGGATAAGTGTTGCGGGATCGAGGTACGCCTCAAGGGCGCGCCCACTCTGATCGTCGAGGATACGCAGGCCGATCTTTATGTGGCCATCGACCGCGCGGCTGAACGTATTGGCCGTACGCTCGACCGCCGCTTGGCGCGACAACGCGACTTTCCATCTGTGTCGATGGCCCGGCAGTCCCTGCATGTAGAGGAAACGCCATGAACGACGCCGTTACCGTCAGCTTTGCCACCGGCCCGATGTGGGCCGGCTTCATCGCCTTCGTGCTTGCCATGCTGGCCCTCGACCTGTTTGTCTTTGGCGGGCGCAAATCGCATCGTGTGCATGTCAGGGAAGCGGCGGCCTGGGTCGCTGTCTGGGTCAGCCTCGCGCTTGCCTTTGCCGGCCTGCTTTGGTGGTATCTCAATGACACCCAGGGTGCCGAGGTGGCACGGACGAAGACGCTGGAGTTCCTCGCCGGTTACCTGATCGAACAGTCCTTGTCCGTCGACAATATGTTCGTCTTCGTGATGATCTTCACCTACTTTGCCGTGCCGCCGGAGTTACAGCGCCGCGTTCTGCTCTATGGCGTGCTCGGGGCCATCGTCATGCGTGCCGGCATGATCCTGGCGGGCGTCTGGCTGGTGGAGCAGTTCGCCTGGGTGCTCTACGTCTTTGGCGCTTTCCTCGTCATCACCGGCATCAAGATGCTGATCTTCGCCGAGGCCGAGCCTGATCTGGAGAAGAATCCCCTGTTGCGCTGGGTGCGTGGGCACATGCGCATCACGCCGGAATTTCATGGCGAGCGATTCTTCGTCCGGCAAAACGGCCTTCTCTGGGCGACACCGATGTTCCTCGTGCTGCTACTCATCGAGGCCAGCGATCTGGTGTTCGCGGTGGACAGTATCCCGGCCATCTTCGCCGTGACGACCGATCCCTTCATCGTGTTTACCTCGAACATCTTCGCCATCATGGGATTGCGCGCCCTTTACTTCCTGTTGGCCGACATGGCGGATCGCTTTCACCTGCTCAAGTATGGCCTGGCCATCGTGCTGGTGTTCATCGGCGGCAAGATGCTGGCCATGCCTTGGTTCCATATGCCGATTCAGTGGTCGCTGTCCATCGTTGGCAGCATCATCCTGATCTCGGTGGTGGCCAGTCTGGCGCTATCGAAACCCAAACCTCAAGCTGTTTCGGCAGGAGAAGAAGCATGAACCCCACCGATGTAACGCCGACGCTCGCCGGTAGCGAGCACGATGATGATGGCCGTCTTGTCGGTCTGACCTACGACAGCACGCCGCCGTTGCCCACCGCCGAAGTCAATCCCTGGCTGATTGCGGTCGATAGTTCGGACAACGCCTTGCGCGCAGTCATCCATGCCGCAAGGCAGGCCGCCGGGATGAAAGCTTGCGCTTTGCATCTGGTCCATGTGCAGCCCTGGCTGTCGAAGGAGGCCGCCGAGGTAGAACTGGCCCACCGCGCGTTGGACGCCACAGCACGGGTACGCGCCACGCTGGCCGCCACCGGTGTGCCGTGGCGTCTGCATGTGGTGCTGGGCGACCCGGCAGAACGCCTCATCGCTCAAGCCATCCAGTTGCGCGCCGCCGGCATCGTCATTGGCAGCCGTGGCCTCAATGGGGTGGAGAGTCTGCTGTTCGGCTCGGTCGCCTACAAGGTCATGCATCTCTCCCCCGTGCCCGTGACGGTGGTGCCTTGATGAAGCAGACGAATCCCATCATTGAGCGTATGCGGGCATGGGTGCCCAGCCGCGAGGCGCTGGAATCGAACGGCTCGCTTGGCATGCTTGCCCCCTACCTTGCCGATCCAAAACTGTGGCACTGGTCTCGGCGCGGTGTCGCTGTGGGCTTGGCCATCGGTCTATTCATCGGATTGCTGATTCCGCTGACCCAGATGCTGTTCGCGGCGGCCGCAGCGGTCTTTCTGCGTGTCAATGTACCGGTCGCCGTAGCCGGTACGCTGGTGACCAACCCGCTGACCGTGCCACCGATCTACTACGCCGCCTATCACCTTGGCGCTTGGGCAACGGGGGCTTCGGCCACCACTGCCGTCTCGTTTGTCGATCTTGCCAGTATCTGGGAAAACTTCGGGATGATTGCCATGCCGCTGTTTGCTGGTCTGGGCATTGCCGCAGCCGTCGCGGCCATCGCCAGCTATTTTTTGGTCATGCAGGTCTGGGCCTGGCGCGTTGCCATGAAACGAGGCGTCTCAAGATGAATAGCGCGACCAGCAATATGTTTGTGGACGAAGGTTTTCGCCAGCGGGTGCGCAGGTGGCTGGAAAACAGTCGCCTCCAGAATTTCATCATCGCACTGATTCTGCTTAATGCCATTCTGCTGGGGCTGGAAACCTGGCCGGTGGCAATGGCCAGTGCCGGTGCGTTGATCGTCGGCCTTGATCGGGCGATCCTGGGAATCTTCGTGATCGAGTTGCTGGCACGGTTCTGGGTTTATCGTGCCGCCTTTTGGCGTGACCCGTGGAGTGTTTTTGATTTTGCCGTCGTCGCCATTGCGTTGGTACCCGCCACCGGGCAGTTGGCCGTTCTGCGTGCCCTGCGGGTGTTGCGTGTGCTGCGCCTACTGAGCATGGTACCGTCCATGCGCCGGGTCGTCGGTGCCCTGCTGGCCGCCATTCCCGGTCTTGGCTCCATCGCGCTGGTGCTGCTCATCATCTATTACGTCTTTGCCGTCATCGCCACCAACCTCTTCGCGGCCAGTCATCCAGAATGGTTTGGCGGTATTGGACGTTCGCTTTACACCCTGTTTCAGATCATGACCCTGGAGAGCTGGTCGATGGGCATTGCACGCCCGGTCATGGCGCACTTCCCTTACGCGTGGGCGTTCTTCGTACTCTTCATCCTGATCGCCACCTTCACCATGCTCAACCTGTTCATCGCCATCATCGTCAATGCCATGCAAAGCTACAGCGAGGCAGAACAGCAGGGCGCGAAGGATGCGGTGAGAGGTGCGCGCGAGCACATCGAGGCCGAAATGCATGCCGAGATGCGCAGCTTGCGCCACGAAATCCGCGAGCTGAAAGCCATACTGACGGCCAGTGCGGGTGCCCAGGAAAGTGCCGTTCGCCTAAACATCGACGGGAGGATCTGACGTGAAAGACATCGCCCAATTCATCGCCGGATTCCGGCGCTTCCAGGAAAAATACTTCAGCGAAGACCGCGAACTGTTCGAACAGCTTCGCCACGGACAGCGCCCCAAAACCATGATCGTTGCCTGCGCCGACTCCCGCGTCGATCCGACACTGCTGACGGGAGCGGAACCGGGAGACGTGTTCGTGGTGCGCAATGTGGCCAATCTGGTACCTCCCCACGAACCGGGCGGCAGTTTCGCCAGCGTGCCAGCCGCGCTGGAATTCGCGGTGCTATCGCTCAAGGTTGAGCACCTCATCGTGCTCGGCCACGCACAATGCGGTGGTATCAGCGCGTTAATGAACGAGACGGGCAATGGCAGCGAATATATCGGCAAATGGGTGGGGATTGCGCAACGTGCCCGCGAGCGGGTGCTGGTGGATCTGCCGGCCAAATCTCCCGCCTTGCAGGCGCGAGCCTGCGAACAGGCAGCCATTCTGGTATCGCTGGAAAACCTGATGACCTATCCGTGGATTGCCGAGCGCGTCGTCGCTGGCGAGATGCATCTGCACGGCTGGTATTTCGACATCGCACAAGGCGAATTACTGAGCTACAACCCGGCGCGCAATGGCTTCGAGCCGATCCCGGCCGACACTGCTTCCAGTATGACCGAGTGGATGGCGGCAGCCGCCGTGGCATCAAGCACGTTCTTCATCAAATAGACGCGCAAGCGGTTATCGCGCTTTTTCAAACGCACCACGACCGGATAGGAATACGCCATGTTTTCGATCTACGGTATCTCGGGGCAGGTCTTCAAAGGTTCGCTGGAGGAAATGAATCGCGTGCACTCACTCGCCAGAGCCAGGGCGGCACGCGCTATCGCTCAGGATGGCGAAGAATTGGGCGTTGAGGCCATACTGGCCGCGAGCACACGCCCGCAGGAAGAAGCCATCAATGCCTATCGGTCGATGCTGCCGCAGGATCTCGAACGCGGCCCCTTGTATCACGCCAGCCAGATCATGCAGACCAGAGTCATCCACCTGAACGCCAGCGATTCGGTCGAACACGCCTGGCACACCTTGTGCGACCACGCCATCCATCAAGCCCCGGTAATGGACGACAACTCGCGATTGGTCGGCATCGTCAGCGAACGCGATCTGCTCACCGCACTCAATATCGACGAAGGCAGTATCGTCTACTCGCTCGACCGGGTCGTGCGTGACGTGATGAGTACCCCGGTCGTCGCCGCCGTACCCATTACCGACATCCGTCGAATCGCGGCGGTGATGATTGATAAGAGGGTGGATGGCGTGCCGATTGCCAATGAAACAGGCCGACTGCTGGGCTTTGTGTCGCGTGGTGATATCTTGCGCGCAGTGGTCGCCGATCCGCCACTCAGCTTATGGCGGTGATTTCAAATCACAACCGACGTATCCTCGCCGCTTCTTCTGACGAAGATCACGCCCCCCTTCTCGGACTCGACATCGTTTGATGCAATCGCCTTGTCAATCGTAGCAAGTGGCGGAAGCCGGGAGTGATACGGTGCTAGAATGCGCGGCTTGATTTTCAAGCAGTTTTTCAACCCGAATTTCAACCCGAATTTCAACCTTTTGCGACGACGATATTGCCTTGGCGATGCTCAAGGCGGCTTCGGTGCAAACGTAGCCACTAGACGAGGTTAGCATGGCCGGACATTCCAAATGGGCCAACATCCAGCACCGTAAAGGTCGCCAGGATGAGAAGCGCGGCGCCACTTTCTCCAAAATTGCCAAGGAAATTACCGTGGCCGCCAAGATGGGCGGCGGCGACGCG
>CAXNNH010000086.1:0-7005 GCA_964203325.1 Burkholderiales bacterium
TTGCGCGCACTGTGCGCTTTGGTTGGCGAGATGGCGAGTCGCATTGTCGATGACGTGCAGCGCGCCCTGAATCGCGGCGGCGATGGCGTTGATCTTCTCGTTCAGTTCGCCGACTTGCCGTTGCTGGGTCGTCCAGGCGTGCACGGCGCGGGCGCACTGCAGCGAAAATGCGGCCGCGTCGTTGCCCCAGGCTTCACGCCACGTCAAACTGTCCGCCGCCGGAAAGGCGGCATCCAGCTCGGATAAGGCCGTCGTGAGCTGCAACGCCAGTTCGTCGCGTTTATCGCGCGCTGTTTGGCAACTCTGCACGCTCTTTTGATACGCCAGCTCACGCTGGGTCAGCGCATGCTGCGCCGCCACCCGCGCCGCCTGTGCTTTGTCGGTCGCCATCTGCGCACCATCCTTCTGCTGTAGCGTTGTTCGATACGCCGCCTCTTCCTTCCCGAGTTGTGTCAAGAGTGCTTTCAGCGCAGCTTGCTGTTCGCTTAGTTGGGCGGCAACATCGCTGCCCGCGCCGAACGCACTCTCTTCCGACAAGGGCAGCGCCGCCCATTGCTGCTGGCGAGTTTGCAGGGCGCTGCTGGCGGCCGCACTGTCCCGTTCGATCTGCGCAATTTGCTGTTCCGCGCTCTGTTGTCCGGCCTGAGCGGTCGCGGCACGTTGCACCAGCGCGTTCCGTATCTGGCGCAGGCGGTCGACCTCTTGCCGCAACACGGTGAGCACGGCGTCCAGCGCGGGGATGTGCAGCGCGTAGGGATGCTCTTGCGCGCCACAGACCGGGCAGGGATCTTCGTCGCTGAGTAGGGCGCGCATGTGCTCGACGTTTTCGCTGCTCGCCAATTCGGCAAGGCGCAGCGATTTTTCCGCGTTGGCCAGATCGCGTTCCGCCGGCGCTTGGGCGGCAGCGCATTCGGCGAGTTGCGCGACACATTCTTGGCGCACGCGGGTGTGCGTTTGCCGTTGTGCGGCCAAATGCTGCAGGCGCTGCTGCTGTTCGCCGAGGTCTTGCCAAAGCTGGCTGGCCTGCGCCAAAAGCTCGCGTCGCGTTTCCAACGCCTGCTGGCGCTTGAGCCTTTCTTCCGGCTGGAAGGCGGCACAGGCTCGGCTCAGTTCCTCCAGTTTTTCGACCGCGCCCTGGTATCCGGTAGCCAGCGCCGCATGCCGAAGGCGCTCTTGCGCCAGTGCTTTGCCGATCTCGCTTTCCTCTTGGCGCAGTTCGGCCCATTTCGCTTGCGTCTGCTGATGTTCAGCTTGCCGCTGCGCGGCTTGGGAAAACAGTATTTCCCAACGTGGCCAACCTTCGGCCAGCGGGCGGGTGCGAGCGTTTTCCAGCAGCCAGCCTTGCGCCGCCTGCAAGGCGGCCTGCGCGTGCGCGTGTTCATTTTGCCGCTGGCTACGCTGTGCTTCCTCTTGGCGCAGGAGTTGCTGCGCGGCATCGCGCTCCTTGACGGCAAGCTGGAGATTGGGGGCGAGCGCGGCAATCTGCGCGTCAAACGCCTTCGCCCGATCAATGGCCGGTTGCGCCTCGTTCTTGGCTTGTTCGGCTTTCTGCAACTGGCGTATGGCCGCGTCGAGCGGCTCCTTGCGCGCCTCGGCAAGTTGGGCGGCCTGCTGCGCTTGCGTCCGCTGTTCCTTGAGCGTGCTGGCGCCCAGTTCGGTTTCGCGCTTAAGCCGCTCTACTTCGCTGCACAGCGGACGCGCCGCCTGCACGGCCTCGATATGGGCAAACTGCGTAGCGCGCTCGGCAGCCTGCGCCTTGGCCTGTTGCGCTTGCGTGTGCCGAGCGGCAGCCTCGGCTTCGTTGGCTTGGAGTTTTTCCCCTTGCTGCTGCCAGCGCATATGCGCCTCAAGGGCCGATTTTCGCTGCTCAAGGGCGTTGAGTTGGGCCGTTTGTCCGGCCAGTTCCTGCGTTTTGGCCAGGCGCGCTTCGGCGTTCAGCGGCGCTTGATCGGCCAATTGCAACTTGAGCCGTTTCAGCGCTTCGTTCTCCTCTTTGGTGCGCGCAAACGCTTGCATCGAGAGCAGGGTAAAGGTTTCCGTTCCGGTCAGCGTTTGCAGCAATTCGGCACGCTCATCGTCCGACGATTTGAGGAAGGCGGCAAAGTCGTTCTGGGCGAGCAGCACCGCGCGCGTGAATTGCTCGAAACTGAGGCCGATGCAGCGCTCGATCAGCTTCAGCGTCTCGGTCTTGCGATGCTCGGTCAACGGCTGTCGGTCAACCAGTCGCAGCAAGCTCAGGTCGCTGGCCTGCAATTTACCATCGGCCCTGTTGCGCGCCCGGCGCACGCTCCAGCGCGCGCGGTAGGCCACCAGGTCGCTGCCGACGAAATCAACTTCGGCAAAACCTTCGCTCGCGCCACGGCGCAGGAGGGTACGCGGATCGGTCGGCCCAACGCTGTTTTCGCCGACATCGGGGATGGTTTCGCCCTGCAGTGTGGCGCGCGCCAAGCGCGGCGTATTGCCGTAGAGGGCGAGACACAGGGCGTCGAGCAGAGTGCTTTTGCCGGCTCCGGTCGCGCCGGTAATCGCGTAGAGGCCGGCGGTCGCTAGCGGCTCGGACTGAAAATCGACGGCAAACTCGTTCGACAACGAGGCCAGATTTTTGCCACGGATAGCGAGGATTTTCATCGAAAACTAACTCCTGGTCTGAAACCTCCCCCTTCAGGGGGATTCCTTTTAATCCACGGACTTGTGGCACACTGTTTCTGTAACCTCCTCCTTCAGGGGGAGGATCAATCCGCAGACCTCTATCCGTCGGCGGGTTTGCAGTCGAGGGACGAGGTCGACTGAGGATTGAAACATGCGTCGAGCGGTAAATTTAAGGCGGTGGGATCCGCGTGAAGCAGTTCGCTAAAGGCCGCCAACAGCTCAGAGGGCGCATCTTCGGCAAAGCGGTGTCGGTAGAGCCTCTGGAAAAAGTCGACCGGCGCCAGGGCGTTGAGATCGTCAATCGACATGGCGCTCGCGGCAACCGTTTCCTGCGGGTTGGAGCGAGCGTAGGTGGTTTCGATTTTGGCCAGACGCACCGGTTTTTGCGCCAGCGCCGCTTCGATGCGGGCGCGCAATCCCGGTTCGGGCTGCGTCAATTGGATACGTACCTGCAGATAGGGCCACTCGGCTTCAGGGCGATCCGGCAAGAGCAGCGCTTCCAGTTCGGCGATGACCTGCTCGATAGGCGCCGGGTGATGCGGGATACGCAAAAAATCGACGGCACGCGGCACGCGCAGTTCGCGGATGTCGCGCACGACTTCCCCGTCCAGGTCGACGATCAGCACTTGATGCGGATAATTGATTTCGGAAAAGGACAAGGGCAAAGGGCTGCCGCAGTAGCGGCGCGTGTTGTCCTGGCCGACCTTTTGCGCCAGATGCAGATGACCGAGCGCGACATAGGCAATGCCCGGATCAAAGAGGCTGGCCGACAAGGCTTCGGCGCCGCCAATGACAATGCGCCGCTCCGACTCTTCGGAAACCTGGCCGCCGCTCAAATGGCAATGCCCCATCGCCACAATTGCCTGCCCGGCCTCGCGCCGGGAATCGACGAAGGCGAAGGCTGCCTGATACAGCGCCTCGATGCCGGCGGCGTAGGGATTGGCAGCGTCTTCCTGGCGCGGCAGGTCACCGGGCCGCAAAAAAGGCATGGCGATGCACCAAGCCTTGATGTCGCCGTCGCGGTTGCGCAGCGGCACCCGCAGGCGCTCCAGGTCGAACGACGCTTCATGCTCTTCCGCGCCCTCGGTGCGCGAAACCGCGCCGATCACCGTCGCCTCGAACAGCGCAAGAAAGGGCGCCGGTGCTTCCAGGCGTCCCGGAGAATCGTGGTTGCCAGCGGCGATGACGATGTTCAGCCCCGGCACCTGACGACGCGCCTCGGTGAGAAAGCGGTAGAAGCGCGCTTGCGCGGCGGCGGCTGGATTGGCGTTATCGAAAATATCGCCGGCAATCAGCAGCGCGTCGACCTGTTCGGCGATCAGGGTAGCGAGCAGCCAATCGAGAAACTGCTCATGCTCGTAACGGCGTTCGAACTGGTGCAAGGTTTGCCCCAAATGCCAGTCGGACGTGTGTAATAGGCGCATGCGGTGCTTTCGGGCAAATGTTCATTTGGGTTCATTTGAGCTCACTCGTCTGGCGGGGCAGCGGCAGCACTGCTGGTGCTGGCGGCAGCGACCACCCGGTTGCGGCCTCTGGCCTTGGCCTGATACAAGGCCGCGTCGGCTGCGCGGATCAGCACCAGGCTTTCCGCTTCGCGGCCGGAACTTAGCGCCACGCCGACACTCAGCGTGGCCTTGAGGCGCTGCCCTTCCCACTGGAAGGGCGTTTTTTCGACCAGTAGGCGAATACGTTCGCCGATTTGCAGGGCCGTGCGCAAGCTGGCATTGGTCAGGATGGCGCCGAATTCTTCGCCGCCATAGCGAAAAACCATGTCTTCGGCGCGCGAGGTACGTTTCAGAATGTCCGCCAACTGGCGTAGCAGCACATCGCCTGCTGCGTGACCATAGGTATCGTTAACGCGCTTGAAGTGGTCGATATCGAGCATCAGGAAAGCGATAGGCGCACCGCTGGTCTGGGCAAAAGCCCACTCCGAAGCCAGAAAATCCAGCCCGTAACGGCGATTCGGCAACTGCGTCAAGGTATCGGTCAGCGCATCCTGCAACAGGCGCTTTTGCGCGACGGCAAACTCGTCGGTCGAACGCACGATATCGACGCGCTCGCGCTGGATTTCTGCGCGCAGAACGCGCATGCGCGCCGCTGTGCTCAGGTGCACACGCAGAACTTGCGCATTCAGCGGTTTAAGCAATATATCATCAGCACCAGCGGCCATCAGTTCGCGCGTGCGGCTTTCGCTGCCCGCTGGCAGCAATAACAACGCATAGCACTCTTTGCCGCTCGGCGTTTGCCGCAGCTTGCGACAGAAATCGGCGGCCGACCGGGTGTGCAGTGCCAGGTCGACGATGACAATCTGAGCGGTATGGTGCAAAACATGCGCCATTCCCTCCAGCGTATCGTCCACGGCTTGTGGGCGATGGCCGAGTTCCTCGATCTGCTTAAGTAGCGGTGCGCGTTCGGCCAGCGGAATGCCGATCAACTGGACGGACAAGCACTCGGCGTGCAAGCGCCCACTTTCCGTATCGGCACTGCCCATGCTGCGCAAAGGGGGGCTGGCCGCCAGAATTTCCGAGAAAGGCGGGAGGTCCTGCGTGCGTACCTGTAACTTGGCACCCCACTCCCGCCAGCGCGCCACCATGCGGTCGACCAGTTCGCTGAGCGCCTCGCCACCGATGCCGAGGCGCGCCGCCCGCGCCAGCAAAGCCGGGAGCAGGCTCCAGCGCGAGGCTTCATCGACCATGCACAGGTGCGCCAATGCGCTGGCAAAACTTAGCGAATGCGTCAGTGTCTGGACCCGCGAACCATCGGCAAAGCCGGCAGCATCGGGGTTTTCGTGGTGGTAGGCGGCCTGAATGAGCACCTCGGGCAAGCCCCACTCCTTGAGCAGGGAAGCGACCAACTGCTGATGATCCAGGCCAAAGCGTTCGCGCTCCCGCGTAGCCATTTGGGCCGAGGCTTGCGGGGAAAATTCCAGGCGATCCTCGCGCGCCATCACCAGTAGACCGGCGTAGTCCTCGGGGTAGATCGAGGCTAGCGCCAGCTCGCCGATTCTGGCCAGCAAGCCGATGGTGAAAATTTCTTCGCTGGCAATTTGCGCCGCCGAGGCGAGTTCCTGGCAGGCAATCCCGGTGGCTAGCGAGTGTCCCCAAAAAGCTTCGTAGTCGAACGCCGGACACAGCCCGATTTTGTGGCTATGCATTACCGACAGCCCGATCACCAGATCGCGCACACGAAACGCGCCCAGCGCAACGATGGCGCGTTGCAGAGCGACAATCGGACGCGAGCGGGCAAAAACGGCGGCGTTGGCAAAGTAAAGAATGCGTCCGGCAATGGCCGGGTCGGATTGCACCAGTTGCACCAGATCGGCAATCCGAAAATCGTCGCGCTGCAACAGGCGAACGATGGACAAGGCGATTCCCTTCGGCGAGGGCAGTTTGCCCGTTGCCTTTAGCGCAGCGTAACGATCAGGGGCGACAAAACGCATGACAAAATCAACTCGAAAAGGCTAGCGGCCGCTGGGCCGGCGGAAGTCGTCGTCGATCCACGCCTGCGCGCTGGCGACGCTCAGTTTGAAGGTGGCGCCGACGCGCACCTGTGCCAGTGGTTCGTCGAAGGCATCGTGGGCGGCCAGCAGGGCGTGGGGATCGTCTTCGTCGGGAACGATGTCGAGCGTGACGCGCACCCGCCCCGACGGTGTCTCCAGCGTAAGGTTCTTGTGGTACAGCGCATGCAGTTGTTGCTCGTGGCGGCGTCGAACTTCGGCCGCCGTTTTAACCAGGGTATTGAAGGCCGAGACATCCAGCGGCTTTGGATTTTTCTTGTCGCGCCCCATCGTCCACGGGCCGACCAGTGCCGGTTCGCGTTCGCCATCCTTAATCATCTCAACCGCCCATCCGTCGTCGTCTTCGTTCTTGATGACGCGGGCGGTCCACCCGTTGTTGCACCACAGACGCGCTTCATTGACCGAGACCGGAGCCTCGGCCTCGTCCGTGGCATTCGTTAGATTCGTTGGATTAGGAGGATCCGTTGGATTCGATGCGTCCAATGGATCCGATGCGCTGACGGTATTTGGTGTGCTCGTGGGTGTGTTCACTGTAGGGCCGTGTTGGGTCGTAGGGCGTAATTGTACTGCCTTGTAGAAGGTCGTTATGAGCACATCCCTCTTCGTACATCTCTCTTCTTCCGGCTTGAATCGGCAAATGCTGGCTGAGAAAAAGCGACCCGCCCGTTTTGCGCTCCGCCCCAGCACCTGCCCTGGAAGCCGCGCCAATAGTCGATCTACAGCGTGCCTGCCCGGAGAGCCAGTGTTCACGCCACTCTCCAGCCTACCCCCTCGGAGATCGTTTATCCATGCGGGTCTTCAGGCATCGCTCGCGCAAGAGTGCGGCTAAACCCTGGGCT
>CAXNNH010000087.1:0-7000 GCA_964203325.1 Burkholderiales bacterium
GAGTCGGTCATCGCGTTGTTAATAGAGCCGGCTATCGACTCGACCTGCCGGTTGGCTTGATCGGTCACGCTGTGGTCGAGGCCCAGGGCCAGCGCCAGCTCGGCCAGGAAGCGCTGTTCAGCCGGCGTCATTTGACCGTCGGCGTCGCAAACGCAAACGGCCATTTCGTAAGCCAACTGCCGATGCTCGGCGTCGACCAAGGGGGCAACCGCATCCGTCAAGCGCAGACGTTTAAGGAGCACTTGCTGATAAATGGCCGGTAAATCGGTCACGCCCGACTCGCCGCCGAGCGTCTCGGCCAGGCGGCGAATCTGTTCGCGTTCCCGCTCGTCATTGGCGCCGTCGGCAAAAGCGGCCAGGAGGGCCACACCAAGGATGGCACGTTGCTGATCTGGGTTCATGATGTCCTTCTGTGCGTTAGTTGAACAAGGGAAGAGGCTATATTACCGCGTCAGTCATTGTGTTTCTTTCGCCCGGATTTGTCTTCACGTTCGTTCCCTTTCGCCGACTTTTTCCCATGATCGCCGCGAATGTCATGTTCGTCGGCATTGCGGTGGCACTCGACACAGTTGTCAAAGTTACGGATTCCTTCTTCGACATGCTCGCGCCGAATATTCGTCGGCGTGTGTTCGTGGCAACCATAACATGTGTAACGGCTGTAGTCGTTGCGCACATGGCAGGTGACGCAGCGCGCATTGTGATCGCGGTCAAGCGCGAAATACTTGTCGTGATCGAAAGTCGCTGGTGTCCACTTGTCTTGCTGGTGGCACTGGCTGCAGTTGCCGCTAATCTGCTGGTGCAGCGCATCGCTAGGCGTCTTGTGACAGGACTGGCATTGCGCGCGTGTATCCGCTTGCAACAGCGCATGATTGAAGCGTCCCTGCAGTCGGAAGCGTTTGACGCCAGCATGATCGCTATGGCAGGCCACGCAATCCTGATTGAGCAATTTTTGGTGAAAAGGCGTTGCGGTAAGTGGCTTGACGATAGGCTGCCCGCGGCTGCTCAGGCGACCAATATCGGCCGTTTTATGGCAACCGATGCAACGCGCCGAAGATGCACCACCAAACGGCGCGTGACAGGCAAAGCAGTCGGCGTTCAACGACTGATGGCCAGGAATTAGTTTGCCCGGACCGACCATCAGGTGTGGATAGGCAAACGTCAGAACTGCCAGTACCACCAAGTTGGCGGCCAGGATAAGTTGGACCCCCCAGCGCATCTTTGAGCTTGGATGAGGGTGTGAATTAGTAGGAGGAGGACGAGAACCAGAGCCTGAATTTCGCTGCGTATTTTCGTTCATAGCCAACCCCAGAACAAAAAGGTGCTGACGATATGCCCGAGCGACAGCACGGCAAAAACGATAAATATCGGAATATGTATCTTGCGCCACTGGGTCATCGCCTCCAGCGTCACGGCATCCCAGAATACAGCTTGCTCAACCTCGGGCCGCGACAAGCCACGCAATTGGTAGCGATCGCGCTGGCCCTGCACATGGCGTCGAGAGCGATCAAGCAGTATCTTGCCGACCATGCCGCTGATGACATTGACGCCCATGGCGATGGTTGCCAGCCAGGGCAGGATGGCGTTGAAATGGATGCCGGCGTGGATCAGCACCATCAGCGAGCCTAGCCAGGCGCTGAATTCATGCAGCTTGAGCAGGGATTTCGGATTGCCGGCCGTCACGTATTTGCGTTTGCGCAGCGAATAGATCAGCGAGCCGATAATCAGGATCGTCCCGGGAATGCCCATATAGCGGCCGACCCAAACGAGATTGAGTCGGTGCAGCAAAAGATCGCCCGCCAGAGTGCTCACCGCCAGCAGGCCGAGCAACAAGGTAAAGGGCAGAATATGCTGACGCCAAAGTGAACCGGTTAGCGCAGTTTTCATTGCGCTTGCCATCGCATTTTCCATCTAAGCCTCCAGAGTCAAGCTGGTTTTTGGGATACAAACGCAGAGCAGGCACGTGCCCGGCTCGGGATCGTAATCCGGTGGCTGCGCGTAGGCGACCTCGCCGCTCCTGATCGTCGTTTGGCAACTGCCGCAACCGCCAGCCCGGCAGCCTGAACTGACGGAAATGCCTTTCGCTTCGGCAAATTCGAGCAGGCTGGAAGTGCCCGCTTGCCACGCTAACTGTTTACCCGACTGGGCGAAGGTCACAACAATGTCGCTCCCCGTCGTTGCCCCTGGCGTTTGCACAGGGGAGGCGGTGCTGGCGTTATCGGAAGGGGCGGCTGGCTTGCGCTTGATCGACGCCGGGCCGAAAGCTTCAAAGTGAATACGCGCCGCCGGCACGCCCCAGTCCTCCAGCGCCGGCACCAGGCTTTCCATCATCGGCGTTGGGCCGCAGATATAGAACTGGTAGGGTTTGAGTGGCAAATGTTGGCGCAACAAATTAACGTCAACGCGCCCCAATAGCCGATACGCATTGACCTTCCCGTCTTCCGGCAGCGGATCGCTCAGACAGATGTGCAAATGGAAGTTCGGATGGGCCGCAGCCAGCGCTTCGAGAGACGACTTCATCACTAGTTCGCGCTCATGGCGCAGCCCGTAGAACAGCCAGATTTCGCGCTCTGGCTGTTCGTGCAGGCACCAATTCAACATACTGAGCATCGGTGTAATACCGATGCCGCCGCCGATCAGTACGACCGGGTCGGCACTGCGCTCGATATAAAAATGTCCAGCGGGGGCGCGTACCTGTAACAGGCTACCGACGGTCACTTGGTCGTGAAAGAAATGGGATGAACGTCCCGGCGGCAGACGGCTGCCTACGGGCGACGCGACCCGTTTGATCGAGACACGGTAGCCATCGGGGCGCGGTGCAGCAGACAGCGAATAGCAGCGGACGATGGATTCGCTGGTGCCTGTCGTTGTCGGAACGTCAAGGTGGAAGGTAAGGAACTGTCCGGGCAGAAACGGGGGTAACGCTTGCCCGTCTTGCGGCGCCAGGTAAAACGAGCAAACCGACTGTGCTCCGTCCTCGAATTCCTTGCGCGTCACGCTAAATGTCCGGTAACCGGGCCAAGCGGCCACTCGCGTCGGTTCAATCTCGTGCAACATTGTTGAGTCGAGTGGTAAATTTAACTCGGATGCTCGTTTGTGCAAGGCCAAATATTCCTGCCAATGGCGCCAGAAGCCGATACCGAGATAAATCGCCAGTTGCAGAACGAGTCCCAGGGCGATCCACAGCAACAGGGAAAGCGAGGTCATTTCAGTATCCTCTCGGTCAACAATCCAAGCCGGCCAACAGGAGGGCCGTTACGCTTTAGGAACTGAGGTGGCAGCAACACTTTGCTTTCCTTTCACGATGGCGTGCGCGCAGTATTGAGCCTTTAGCTTAAGAAAGCCTTAAGGCGAATCCAGCGAGGGGAAGGAGACATCCTTTTTCGGATCTTCTCATTCGTCTTGCCGCCAAGCGATACACTTCAGCGGAGTCCCCGTGTAGTTGGACAGAAATTCGTTTTTCTGAAGTGATCGCCCTGCAAGTTAATCTACTGCGGCAAGCAGCGACGGGTTGAGGTAAAGCCTTAAGAGCCTGTTCGTCAATCGTTGGAAGAGAATGCAAAATCAGGAAAAACTGGTAGCATGAAGCACTTTTTTTGGCAGACGAAATACCGAGGGAATCTCATCGGTTTAACCTGCAGCTTTTTGACCCTCTAGCCTTCTATGAGGTGGTGCCTGAATTTACCGGTATCACCACCGACCTCCGACAATCCAGCGCAGGAATTACGGATGACGCTACAAATCGCACTAGCAACAGTTTTCACGTTATTCTGCACCATCGCCTCAGCCCAGGATTTCGACACTACTCCCTCTTCCTTCGCTGTGCCCCCCCCGCAAAATATTCCGTTAACAGAATCGATACCGACAACTCCTTCACCGGAAGTCAAGGAAGTCAAATCTGCGTACGAAGCGCTGACCACCGTTGAAATTACCCAACCGCCCCAACTGCGCAATCCCATTGACCTGACAGTAACGGCAGACGACCTCTTCGAGCGTTTACGTAACGGTTTTTCGATGCCCAATATCAATAGCGATCTTGTGCTCTACCATCAGCAGTGGTACTTGAATAGGCCCGACTACTTGCGACGCATGGTTGATCGCAGCAGCCTCTATCTTTACCACATCATTGAAGAATTAAACAAACGTGGAATGCCGACAGAATTAGCATTGCTACCTATGGTTGAAAGTGCCTATAACCCCATGGCCTATTCGCGCAGTCGTGCCTCTGGGCTATGGCAATTTATTCCGTCGACAGGTAAAAACTACAAGCTTGAACAAAACTGGTGGTTAGATGAACGGCGCGACATCGTTGCTTCAACCACCGCAGCCCTCGATTACCTGGAAACCATTTACGAAATGCATGGCGACTGGCATTTGGCCCTCGCATCCTACAATTGGGGAGAAGGGGCTGTTGGACGTGCTATCAATAAAAACAAGGCGAGCGGTCTCCCATCCGACTATCTCAGCCTAAAAATGCCAGCAGAAACAAAGAACTATGTTCCAAAGCTACAAGCGCTAAAAAACATCTTCAGCAGCCCGCGACTCCTTGCCGAGATGGGCCTGCAAGCGGTGCCCAACCGCCCCTACTTCAGCACCATTGCCAATTCAGCCAATATCGACGTCAAAATCGCTGCCAAACTAGCTGAAATGCCGGTTGGAGATTTTGTTGCGCTCAACCCATCACACAACCGACCGGTCATTAAATCCGATACACCACTCATTATTCCTACTGAAAAGGTTGATACCTTCATGAATAATCTGGAGAACCATCAGGATAGCGACAAACCTCTGTCCAGTTGGCAACCCTATACCTTTCAGGCAGGCGATAAACTAGAGAAGGTTGCCCCCCGATTTGGTATGACCGTGGCCAATCTAAAAGCGGCTAACGGTATTCAGGGGCGTATTAAGGTAAAACCGGGGGCTACCTTGCTTGTTGCTGGGCACGATAACCAAGGAACGGCAAACATGGCCGCTCTGCCGGAGCAACCGCGTCTGCCAAACGCCGATCCAGCGCGGCCTGTTACAAGGAAAAACCAGGCGACCGGAAAATCAGTCAAGTTAAAAAGCCCACCCCCGAGTAAGAAACTTATCAAGTCACTCAAAACAGTGAGCAATCAGGCGAAACTAAGCAAACAAAACAAGAAGCCTGTCAGACCAGTCCATTAAGCTCGATGATCAAGTAAAAAAGTTGCCTAAACGTGGCTATTCAGGCGACAACTAGATTGACAACGACCGACACTGGCAAAAATAGAGGCGAAATTCGGGCGCTGTGTATCATCGGAGAGTAACATTAGCGGTCGCTAATGATTTGTAACGACTACTTTCGCTACTCCTGCCACTCCTACCATCCCTGCACTCGCAGAAACCTTTCCGACGACAACATGCCCTTGCTCCACAAATACCTATCCCCGTTGTTGGCCCGCCCCCGATTCTTGCTTGTCGCACTGCTGGCGCTCGCGCTTCTGGCCCCCTTTGTTTGGCCGATACTGTCCGCGCTGTTCTCTACCAAAGTAGTCGTACTCACCGCTATTAAAGGCGATATAACGCAATCGATTGTTGCCAGCGGCAAAGTTCGCACGCCGCAACGGGTGGAACTGGCCAGCCAAATTACGGGGCGCGTGTCGCAGATTCTGGCCAGCGAAGGGCAGCTAGTCCACGCCGGTCAAGTGCTGATCGAGATGGATGATGCGGAGTGGCGCGCGGCTGTCGCGCAGGCGAAGGCGGCCCTTGCGCAGAGCGAGACCAAACAGGCGCAAACGCGGCAACTGGCGTTGCCGCTGGCCTTGCAGGCGCAGCGCCAGGCAGAAGCGAACCAGGTTCAGGCACGACAGCATTTCGCACGCACCCGCGAACTGGTGGCTCAGGGCTTTTACAGTCGGACGCAGCTTGACGATGCGCAGCGCAACCTCAATGTCGCCGAAAGCCAGTGGCAGGCGACGCAATTGCAGACACAGAGCAGCGAGGCCGGTGGCAGCGATTATCGTCTGGCCCAGATTGCCGTCGATCAGGCGCGCGCCAGTCTGCAGGTGGCGCAAGCGCGGCTGAGCTACGTCCGCATCGGCGCCCCGCTGGCCGGTACCGTGCTGAGCCGCAGCGTCGAGCGCGGCGATACGGCACAGCCGGGCAAGGTCTTGATGACGCTTTCTCCGACCGGGACCACTGAGCTGGTGGTGCAGATCGACGAGAAAAACCTGCGCCTGCTCAAGCTCGGCCAAAAGGCGCTGGTCTCGGCCGACGCCTACCCCGAGCAGCGCTTTACGGCGGAAATCATTTTCATCAGCCCGGCTATCGACCCGCTACGCGGCTCCGTCGAAATCCGCTTGCGGGTGACTGAAATGCCCGAAGCGCCGGATTACCTGCGTCAGGAAATGACCGTTTCGGTCGATATTACAACGGCGCAACGCACCGATGCACTTGTCGTCCCTCTGGATGCCATTCACGGTGGCGACAGCGCCGAACCCTGGGCGCTCGTCGTGCGCGACGGGCGGGCGCAGCGCCAGCCGCTCGTTCTGGGCTTGCGCGGCGGCGGCAAGGTGGAAATCCTGCACGGTGTCGCTCAGGGCGAGCTACTCGTTCCGGCGGGCAACGCCTCCGTGCGCGACGGTAGTCGGGTTCGCCCGGTAGCCGGTTAGCATTTTTCGCTTTTCCACGGTCGGCAAAAATCCCCCATGCACGCCTGGCTACCTTTTGAATGGATCGCCGCGACCCGCTTCCTGCGCGAAGGGCGGGCGCAAAGCCTGCTGATCGTCATCGGCGTCGGTGTCGGCGTCTCGGTCATCGTCTTCATGTCGGCGTTGCTGTCCGGTCTGCAATCGAACCTGGTGCGGCGCACCCTCAGCTCGCAGGCGCATATCGTCCTTCTGCCGCAGGAAGAAGTGGCCCGCAGCCTACGCGAGGCAGGCGGTGCGGCGCTCGGCCCTTTACGGCAAAAACAGGCGCAGCGCTTACGCTCAATCGACCAGTGGCAACAGATCCGCCATCGCCTGGCGAAGATGCCGGAAAT
>CAXNNH010000088.1:0-6946 GCA_964203325.1 Burkholderiales bacterium
ATAGAGGCCGAAATAGGCGTTTACCAGCGTTTGTTTCAGGGGGATGAGCATAGCAAAGAGATTGATGAGCTACGCCGAAAGGCGGTCGACTTAATGGTGATTTTGCAGCCCTACCACCCTTATCTGACCGGCTCCGTGCTGGAGGGGAGCGCTGGCCGTTATTCCGAAATAGACCTTCAATTGTTTGTCGATAGTAGCAAGGAGGTCGAAATCTTCCTGCTCAATCAGCGCATCGAATACTCACATAGCGTACCGCGTAGCGAGCGTGCCGAAGCGGTGCTTACCTTGTCGATGGATGATACGGATTGCAATCTCATTATTTACCCGATACGGGAAGAGCGTGTCGTCTTCAAAACCCGTAGCGGAAAAATTCGCCCGCGCGCACGCCTCGACGCCGTGCGCAAGCTGTTGCTCAGTCCGCTCGGCGAGCTGGACAAATGTGGCGACGGAGCATAAGCAATGCCGCGCGCCAGCACCCTTTTGATGATTTTCGCCGCTGCGATTTTTGCTTTGGCACTCGGGGTTTATTTTGGCGGCGGGCAAATAAAGTCCACGCCGAAGACCACAACGTCAATAGCCGAAGGAATCGAAAAGGCGGCTATCGACCGGCTTTTTGCGAGTCAGTGGCACGATGCCGACGAGACCCCGATTAATTTTGCGCAATGGCGCGGTAAAACACTTGTCGTTAATTTCTGGGCTACCTGGTGCCCGCCTTGCCTTGAAGAAATGCCCGCTTTCGCCCGCCTGCAGACCAAGTATGCGAAGAGTAGTACGCCGGGCGATGTACAGAGCGGCGTCCAATTTGTCGGTATCGCACTCGATAGCGCAGAAAATGTGCGTGATTTTTCAAAGCGATCGCCCATCAACTACCCGCTTTTGATGGGTGACGCGCAAGGCAGCGACTTTGCGCGTGCGCTAGGAAATCCACGGCTGGCATTGCCCTATACGCTGCTCATCGCCCCAAACGGTAGAGCGCACCTGACTCGACTGGGCGGCATTTCAGAACAGGAGCTGGATGCTCTCCTCCGGCAGATGACTGGAACGTGAGCACCCGACACTACAAAAACAAGCTACTGGACAAAATGCCGCAATTTGCGGCAAACTCGCGGCCATGAAAAAGCAAAAAACAGCATCGGCAGAAGCGGAGAAAGCCAAAACACCGGCCAAATTGCTCGTTTTGCACGGGCCTAACCTCAATTTATTAGGTAGCCGCGAGCCGATTCATTACGGCTTAACAACTTTGGCGGACATCAATCTTGCCCTTGCACGTCGGGCGGAGGTGGCCGGTGTCGAGCTTGAGTCTTTTCAGAGCAATCATGAAGGGGCGCTGATCGAGCGAGTACATGCGGCTCGTGAGCAAGGTGTGCGCTACATCATCATCAACCCGGCGGCGTACACCCACACCAGCGTTGCCTTGCGCGACGCCGTGGCAGCGGCCGCTATTCCCTTCATCGAAGTCCATCTTTCCAACGTGCATGCGCGCGAACCTTTTCGTCACCACTCCTATTTTTCGGATCTGGCGGTCGGAGTTATTACCGGCCTTGGTAGCGACGGCTACCTGCTCGCGCTTGAGTATCTGCTGAACAAACTCAACTCGGATTAGAGTACCTGGCCACTAGCCAGCCTCTGTTCCGTTGTGTTTGCTGCCCACCGCTTTTGAAGGAAAAAATTCATGGATCTGAGTAAATTGAAAGACCTGATCGATCTCGTCGAACAATCAGGCATTAGTGAGCTTGAAGTGAGCGAAGGCGAAGATAGGGTACGTATCGTCAAACATGCGCCGGCACCTGCCCAGCAAACCTATATGATGCCCCCTGCCAGTCAGGCGCAACTGGCCACTCCGGCTGCTGCGGCCATCCCGGTGGCCGCTGCCGCCGCCGAACCGGAAGGACATGTGGTTAAAGCACCGATGGTCGGCACTTTCTATCGTTCGGCGAGTCCAGGCTCGGAAGCCTTTTTCGAACTTGGCGCACAGGTCAAGGTCGGCGAGACACTGTGCATTATCGAAGCCATGAAACTGCTTAACGAAATCGAATCCGACTTTGCCGGTACGATCAAAGCCATCCTGGTTGAAAACGGTCAGCCGGTCGAGTACGGCGAACCCTTGTTTATTATCGGCTAAAGGAACATTTCGCCATGTTCGGGAAAGTCCTCATCGCCAATCGCGGAGAAATTGCGCTCCGCATTCAACGTGCCTGCCGCGAGTTGGGCGTCAAAAACGTCGTCGTACACTCCGAGGCTGACCGTGACGCAAAATACGTCAAACTCGCCGACGAGTCGGTGTGCATCGGCCCGGCCCCCTCCAGTCAAAGCTATTTGAATGTACCGGCCATCATCTCGGCCGCCGAAGTGACCGATGCCGAGGCGATTCATCCAGGCTACGGATTCCTCTCGGAAAATGCCGATTTCGCCGAGCGTATCGAGTCTTCCGGCTTCGTTTTCATCGGCCCGCGCCCGGAAACGATCCGTTTGATGGGCGACAAGGTGTCGGCCAAGGATGCCATGCGCGCAGCAGGCGTTCCCTGCGTCCCCGGTTCGGAAGGGGCGCTGCCGGAAGATCCAAAGGAAATCATACTGACCGCCAAGGCGGTGGGTTATCCAGTCATTATCAAAGCCGCCGGTGGCGGTGGTGGACGCGGCATGCGTGTTGTGCATACCGAAGCTGCGCTGCTCAATGCGGTAACGATGACGCGCTCGGAAGCGCAAAGTTTCTTTGGCAACCCCAACGTTTACATGGAGAAGTACCTGGAAAATCCGCGTCATGTGGAAATTCAGGTGCTGGCCGATAGTTTCAAGAATGCCGTTTATCTGGGAGAACGCGACTGTTCGATGCAGCGCCGCCACCAAAAAATCATTGAGGAAGCACCAGCCCCCGGCATTGCGCCGCGTCACATTGCGCGGATTGGCGAGCGGTGCGCCGAAGCCTGTCGGCGTATTAACTATCGCGGCGCCGGTACTTTCGAGTTCCTCTACGAAAACGGCGAGTTTTACTTTATCGAGATGAATACCCGTATTCAGGTCGAGCACCCGGTGACGGAATTGATTACCGGAGTAGACCTGGTGCAAGAACAAATCAGGGTCGCCGCCGGTGAGAAGCTACGCTTCAAACAGCGTGGTCTGGAATTTCGCGGCCACTCGATCGAGTGCCGAATCAATGCCGAAGACCCCTACACCTTTGTCCCGTCTCCCGGCAAAATCTCGCTGTATCACCCGCCGGGTGGACCCGGTATCCGTGTCGATTCGCATATTTACCAAGGCTATACGGTGCCGCCGCATTACGACTCGATGGTCGCCAAAGTAATCGCTTACGGCGACACCCGCGATCAGGCCATCCGGCGCATGCGTATCGCCCTGTCGGAAATGAGCATCGAGGGCATCAAAACGAATATTGCGCTGCATCAAGAGTTGATGATGGACGCCCGTTTTATCGAAGGCGGGGCCAGCATCCACTATCTTGAGCAAAAGCTCGCCGCCAAAGGCGAAATGAAGACAAACGTCCCTTAATTGTAGAAAGAATGCATGTCTTGGCTTTCCGTCAGTATTGAGACCGATTGCATGCACGCCGAGGTGTTGGCCGACGCCCTTATGGAGGCCGGTGCACTCTCGGTCAGCATTGAGGACGCCGCCGCCGGTACTGCTGCAGAAAAGCCACAGTTCGGTGAGCCTGGCTCGATTACCACGCCCGGTTGGGAGCGTTCGAAGGTTGTTGCCCTGCTTGAACCGACGACCGACGCCAAAGAACTGATCGCCATTTGTGCGACCCGTGTCGGACTCAACGAGATCCCGTCCTTCTCCTGCGCAGAGATTGCCGAGCAAAACTGGGTGCAACTGACTCAGTCGCAATTTGAGCCGATACGTGTTTCCGCCCGGCTGTGGATCGTTCCTTCCTGGCACCAAGCTCCCGATCCTGACGCTCTGATCCTGGTTCTCGATCCGGGAATGGCTTTTGGCACCGGGTCGCATCCGACAACTCGCTTGTGCCTGGAATGGCTGGAAAGAACGGTCGATCCCGCTCGTTCACTATCACTCCTTGATTACGGTTGCGGATCGGGAATTCTCGCTATTGCTGCCGCCAAACTCGGCGCTAGCGAAGTGGTCGGCATCGACATCGACCCACAGGCCGTCACCGCCGCGCGCAACAATGCGCAGCGCAATGAAGTCAAGGCGCGCTTTCAAGACTCGGCGCTAGCGGTTGAAGGTCAGTTTGACATCGTGGTTGCCAATATTCTGGCTAACCCACTTAGAGCACTGGCGCCGGCCATTGCTGCCCATGTGCGGCCGGGGGGCCACTTGGCCTTGTCTGGCATTTTGGCGACACAGGCAGACGAGCTGATCGCCATCTACGCCCCTTACCTCCCACTCGACGTTGCCGACACCAACGATGGCTGGGTATGCCTGGCGGGGCGCAAGGGCTAGCTCCTTGAAAACAACCTGCCCGCACTGCGCAACCACCTTTCGGGTGACTCCGGGGCAATTGACCGCACGCGCAGGAAAGGTCCGCTGTGGGAAGTGCCAAGGGATATTCAACGCCCTCGATCAAATGCTCGACAAGGCACTCCCCCAGCCAAGTAACACTACGCCGGAAGCAAACCCAGCGCCTATCGAAGAACCCCCGGTTGCAGGCGACGTACCCAGGCCAGAAACCCCCCTGGAGTTTTTCATCACCGACACGCTGGAAATCGCGCCGAATCCATTAGAGGCGCCCGATGCAACAGGCAAGCTCCCAACCGATGAAATTTCGCATATTCCTACAATTCCGCTAACCTCGCTGGAGCCGAACGCCGACGATACCGAGCATGAACAAGCGCTGGCATCGACGCTGATCATGCCGCGTGCGACGAGCGAAATACCTGGCTACAGCAAATGGGCGGAAGGCGCCTTTAACACCGCTACGTCATTTCATGACACTAAAGCTACCCAGTGGCCATTCACCTTGGTCGCCTTTTTGCTCGGCATTGCGCTTCTCGGACAACTGATTTTTTATTTTCGCATGGACATCGCCGTTGCCGCCCCGTACCTGCGCCCGCCGTTGGCCGCACTGAGCGAAGTGTTCGGAACCGATATTCCGCTGCCTCGCCATGTCGCGCTCATCTCTATCGAAACATCGGACCTTCAGGTCGACCCCAAGAATGCGGCACTCCTGGCACTTCAGGCAACACTGCGCAACCGTGCGACACACGCACAAGCGTACCCTGCGCTCCAACTTTCGCTCACCGATACGCAGGATAGCGTAATCCTTCGTCGTGTATTTTTACCGGAAGAGTATTTGTCGCCGCAGAATTTGACGCCTTTGGTTTTTGCCGCCAATAGCGAAATTTCCGTTCGGTTGTGGATCGAAGCCAAGGATATTACAGCCGCTGGTTATCGCCTCTACGCTTTTTACCCTTGATTGTGTCACTCACTAATTCACTATTTCCCGCCAACAACGGTGATAGCAAAATACATTATTCATCCCTCAATTTTTAACGTTTAACTTTCCCGGAAATATCATGTCCACGCTCATCTGCGGCTCAATTGCCTACGACAACATCATGGTTTTCCATGATCGCTTCAAGAATCACATCCTGCCCGAACAGATCCACATTTTGAACGTTGCCTTTTTGGTGCCGGAAATGCGTCGCGAGTTCGGCGGCTGTGCTGGCAACATCGCTTACAACCTCAAATTGCTCGGTGGCGAAGCGCTGATTATGGCCACCGTCGGCGACGATGCTGATACCTACCTGCTTCGGCTCGAAGACCTTGGCCTTTCACGCGCTCACATCCGGCGCATTGCGGGCAGTTTTACCGCCCAAGCCTTTATCACCACCGATCTCGACGACAATCAGATCACCGCTTTTCACCCCGGCGCGATGAGCTTTTCACATCTGAACAAGGTGGCCGATGCGAAAGACGCTACGCTGGGCATTGTTGCCCCCGATGGGCGCGATGGCATGCAAAAGCATGCCCGTGACTTTGTCAGTGCCGGCATTCCCTTCGTTTTCGATCCTGGTCAGGGCTTGCCGATGTTCTCGGGTGACGAACTGCTGGAGTTCATCAAGCTGGCCGATTACGCCTGCTTTAACGACTACGAAGCCAAACTGCTCTGCGACCGCACCGCTCGTTCGCTGGAAGAACTGGCCAGTTCAGTCAAGGCCCTGATCGTCACGCGCGGTAGCGAAGGCTCGCACATTCACGCCAACGGCCAGCGCTATGACATTCCTTGCGTCAAGGCCGATCACGTCATCGATCCCACCGGATGTGGCGACGCCTACCGCTCGGGCCTGCTCTATGGCATCACTGCGGGTTGGGACTGGGAAAAAACCGGGCGCCTGGCGGCGGTGATGGGCGCCATCAAAATCGCCCATCGCGGCGGACAAAACCACCGTCCAACGCGCGAGGAAATTGCCGAGCGTTATAGCCGCGCCTTTGGTTCTGCCCCCTGGTAATGAGTCCGGCCCGTGACACCGACCCCCCGCCCGCTGCAGGTGATTCGTTGTCTAAAGCTGATCGCCCTGCTCATTTGGATTAGCACAGCACTGCTGCTTGCTTTTCCAGTCGTCGGCGACCAGCGACGCTTGCGCTTTAAACAACGCTGGTCACGAAGAATTCTGCAAGTATTGGCTATTCGGGTCGACGCCTGCGGCGAAATGCCTGTCGACGACTCCGCACGGCAGCGGAATGCCGGCGAATTTTTCCCGGCGGGTAGCCTGATTGTCGCCAACCATATTTCGTGGCTCGACATTCTGGCCATCAATGCGGTACAGGCCGTCGCCTTTGTTTCAAAGGCCGAAGTCAGGCAATGGCCGCTGGTCGGCTGGATTGCCGAAAAGGCCGACACCGTTTTCCTTCGCCGTGGCAGCCGTGGTCACGCCAGGATCGTCAATGCTGAAATAGACGCGCTGCTCAATGCCGGGAAAATCGTGGCCATCTTCCCGGAAGGGACGACCACCGACGGTACTCACCTGTT
>CAXNNH010000089.1:0-6917 GCA_964203325.1 Burkholderiales bacterium
GGCGCGGGGCACGCGCATGAGTTTGCTACTCTTTGCCGCCTTTTTGGCCTTGATGTTCCTCGGCGTGCCGCTCGGCACGGCGATGGGTCTGGCCGGCGCGGCCGTAATCTTCCTCGGCGACTTGGGAATGATGTCGCTACCGACCAGCGTTTATACCGGGATCGCCAAATATCCGCTGTTGGCGATCCCGGTGTTTGTGCTGGCCGGAATGGTTTTTGAACGCTCCGGCGTCGCCTTGCGTCTGGTGCGTTTTGCCGTGGCGCTGGTCGGCGAGCGGCGCGGTGGTCTGGCGCTGGCCGCCATTCTGGTGTGCATGGTGCTCGGCGGCATTTCCGGATCCGGGCCAGCCGATGCGGCAGCGGTGGCGACGGTGATGATTCCGAGCATGGTGCGCGCCGGTTATCCGGCGGCTTTTTCCGCCGGCATCATCGCGGCGGCCGGCTCGACGGCGATCCTGATTCCGCCGTCCATCGCCTTCATTCTGTACAGTGTGCTGGTGCCGCAGGCGTCGGTGCCGGCGCTGTTTGCCGCCGGACTGATTCCCGGCATTCTGGCCGGTCTGGCGCTGATGCTGCCGGCTTGGTGGCTGTCGGTGCGCCACGGCTTCGGAGTCGGCAAACTGAACGATGGCGAAATCAAACCACCGCTCTGGCAGGTGTTCAAGGAAGCCAGTTGGGGTTTGCTGGCACCGGTGTTGATCCTCGGCGGCATGCGCTCCGGCGCCTTTACACCGACCGAAGCCGCCGTCGTCGCCGTGTTCTACGGACTTTTTGTCGGGCTGGTGGTTTATCGCACGCTGGATTGGTCGTCGATAGTCGACGTACTCGCCGAGTCGGCCGAAGTCTCCGGTGTCGTGCTGCTAATTATCGCGCTGGCCAGTATCTTCGCCTGGGCGGGCAGTACGCTGGGCGCTTTCGAGGCTTTGGGGCGGGCGCTGGTCGGGCTGTCGTCGAACGAGACGGTGATCTTGCTGGCCATTACCGTATTACTTTTGATCGCTGGCATGTTTCTCGATGCCGTGTCGATCCTGTTCATTTTCGTTCCCTTCCTACTGCCGGTCATTACACATTTTGGCTGGGACGCAGTGTGGTTTGGCGTCATTCTGACCATGAATATGGCGATTGGACAATTTACACCGCCAATGGCCATCAACCTGATGGTCACCAGCCGCATTGCCGGCATCCGCATAGAGGAAACAGTGCCCTGGGTGCTCTGGCTGGTCGGTGCAATGATCGCCGCCATGCTGCTCGTTACCTTCATCCCGGAGTTGGCGCTGGCCGTACCCAGAGCGCTGGGGTATCTCGGCTGATTTTACGAAAAATAGCTCTTCCGGTAAAACAGATCTTCCGGTTTTTCCTACGGCAAATACCTCGTGCTTCGGCCATGTCTTATGCAAAGTCTTGCAGAGGAACGAAGAGGAATTCTGGGTGTTCATCTGGACTATATTGGAATTTTGAGCAAGCTTCGCTTGTGCTAAAATTTGCGCCTTCCCTATTTTCTTCGAGCATATGCTCAAACAGCGCACACTCAAAACTCTGATACGCGCCGCTGGAGTTGGTCTTCACTCCGGCGCCAAAGTTACTATGGTGCTGCGTCCAGCAGCGCCAGACGCTGGTATTGTTTTTCGGCGTATCGATCTCGATCCAGTAGTCGATCTTCCCGCATCGGCATTGATGGTCGGTGATACGCGCATGTGTTCGTGTCTTGAGAGAGCGGGAGCAAAGGTCGGTACCATTGAACACCTGATGTCAGCTTTTGCCGGTCTTGGGATCGATAACGCCTATGTCGATCTTGATGCAGCTGAAGTTCCGATTCTGGATGGTTCTGCAGCACCTTTTGTCTTCCTGATTCAGTCAGCCGGTATCGAAGAACAGCCGGCGGCCAAAAAATTCATCCGCGTAATACGTACCATCGAAGTATGTGAAAGTGATAAATGGGCGCGCTTCGAGCCTTATGACGGATTTCGGCTTTCTTTTTCCATCGCTTTCAACCACCCGGCGATTAATCGGACTGGGCAGGCTGTAACTTTGGACTTTGCCGAGAACTCGTACATCCATGAAATATCGCGCGCACGCACTTTCGGCTTCATGCAGGAAGTGGAATGGTTGCGCGAAAATGGGCTTGCGCAAGGGGGGGGGCTAGATAACGCACTAGTACTCGACGAGTACCGCGTGCTGAATACAAATGGCCTGCGTTACGGGGATGAATTTGTTAAGCATAAAGTGCTTGACGCCATTGGCGATCTATATTTACTCGGCCATCCTCTCTTGGCGTCATTTAGTGCTCATAAATCGGGCCATGCACTTAATAACACCTTGGCACGCGCGTTGCTGGCAAATCCTGACGCATGGGAATACGCCAGTTTTGAGGATCGGGCGCATGCACCGCCGCCGTCAATTTCCAGTTGGTTGGCTTTGCCGGCCTGCTAGTACTTATGTTGCTTCTGCGTTTATTGGTAGTACTGACTTTAATTGCGATCACAGGGGGAGTTTTCGCCTATCTGCTGACCCAAAATCGGATGTATCTGAGTTTTGCCTGGCGCTTGTTTCGCTATTCGCTCATTGTCGCGTTGCTGACTTTTGCCTTGATGATCATTGAGCGGGTGCTAGTCATTCCTGTTTAGCGGCGCGTTCGAGCAGAGATTCAAGCGCTGAACGTAATGGCGAAGCAGGCAGGGAGCCGGCTAGGCATCCAAGCTCCCGGCTGGTTCTCGTACTTAGTGGCTTCTGGGTTGAAGTCCTTGATTGGCTTTGGATTTCTCTCGCTTGCACTTTGATCTGAACCTCGTTACACTCCGCGCCGCGCTTGGAGAATTCATTTGCCAGTGTTGGTGCCATGTGACGCAACTTGGCAGCAATCGCGCTACTGGTGGCGTGGATAATTATCGTTCCCGCCTTATAGTTGGCCACGCAGCTAGCTTGGCCTAAATGTGTCGGCGCAAGCTCTGCATAGAGACGCGCCAGCTTCACGAGCAGCCTTGCGTGGGCCAGCACCTTGCTGGCACCTTCGGCTGCTTCAAGATAGTTTTCGAGTTGATTTTGCATCGGAGACTTCAAGGAGAGGCAACTTGCATATTATTCTTGTTTCCAATCGTCTGGCAACCTCCAGAACGCTGACCATTACGCCACAGCTCGCTGCGGCTGCGGCAATTTTGTTCTTAGCCTTGGCTTTTTCGATGTCGTTTCTCCTTTCGTGGGTCGGTATTCGTTTTAATTTACCTTTTGCCGAAACACTGGTCATTTCCGTTCAGCAGGAGCAGACCGAGAAAACCCAGGACTTCGTGCGCGACAATCTTAACGTAATGGCGGTAAAGTTGGGCCAGATGCAAGCCCAGTTGCTGCAACTGGATTCTTTGGGCGAGCGTATTTCCACCTTGTCCGGCGTTAAGCTACCGGAGAAAAAGGTGGATGCTAAGGGCGGCGGACAAGGTGGACCGCTGGTTGTTTCGAGCCAACCGCTATCCCCACTTGAACTACAGCGTGAAGTTGACCGTTTGGCGCAGAGCGTCGAACAGCGTAGCGATGCCTTAACTGTGCTTGAATCCCAATTGATGGAGCGGCGCATTAAATCAAGTTTGCTGCCGACCATTTACCCCATTGCAGGTGACTATGTTGGCTCATCCTTTGGTCGCCGACTGGATCCCATTGCCGGTGTATATGCCTTCCACGAGGGCGTAGATTTTGTCGCTGACACCGGTTCACGGATCATTGCCTCGGCTGGCGGCGTGGTCGTTGCGGCCGAATATCATCCGCAATACGGGAATCTGATTGAAATTGATCACGGTAACGAATTTTCCTCGCGCTATGCGCACCTTTCCAAAATGCGGGTCAAAATCGGGCAAGTCGTTAAGCGCGGCCAAGAAATTGGTGCTAGTGGCAGTACCGGTCGCTCGACCGGCCCGCATCTCCACTTTGAAGTCCGCTTCAAAGGTGTTGCGCAGAACCCTGCACGCTTTTTGCAGCAAGGGTCCTTGGTGGCGTCCCGCACAGCGAAAGCTTCTACTGTGGCCCGCTGATCGGTCGCATTCAGAGTGCCCAGGCCTAGTCGCGCTTGCTACGCGTGCTAGAATTCGATCCTTTTTTCTGCACACCACACTTCCATAATGATTTCCGGCCTACTCAAGAAGATTTTCGGCAGCCGCAATGATCGGCTGATCAAGCAATACTCCCTGATCGTGCGCCAGATTAATGCTTTGGAAGCGGGTATTAGCGCGCTGTCCGACGATGATTTGCGCGGCAAAACAGCAGAATTCAAGGCGCGGGTAGCGCAGGGCGAGTCACTCGACTCACTCTTGCCGGAAGCCTTTGCCGTGGTCCGCGAAGCCGGCAAGCGTATCCTCGGTATGCGTCATTTTGACGTGCAGTTGATTGGTGGGATGGTTTTGCATTACGGCAAAATCGCCGAAATGCGCACGGGTGAGGGTAAGACGCTTGCAGCGACGCTGCCGTCTTATCTCAATGCGCTGTCTGGCAACGGCGTGCATGTGGTAACGGTCAATGACTATCTGGCCAGCCGTGACGCTGAATGGATGGGCCGTCTGCACCGCTTCCTGGGCATGTCCGTTGGTGTAAATCTCTCCCAGATGGACCATGCTGCGAAACAGGCCGCCTATGCCTCGGACATAACATACGGCACCAACAATGAATTCGGTTTCGACTACCTGCGTGACAACATGGTCTATACGGCGGGCGAGAGGGTGTTGCGCAAGCTCAATTTCGCGATCGTTGACGAGGTCGATTCGATTCTCATTGATGAGGCACGTACACCGCTGATTATCTCCGGGCAGGCCGAGGATCACACCGATCTCTACGTGCGCATGGACGCCGTAGCTCCGATGCTTGAGCGTTGCCAGGAGGAAGACGGCCCCGGCGACTACTGGGTGGACGAGAAGGGCCATCAAGTTTTGATGAGCGAAACAGGGCACGAGCGCGCCGAAGAAATTCTCGCACGCCTTGGCATCTTGCCGGAAGGCGGCAGTCTCTACGACGCCGCAAATATCCTGCTCATTCACCACCTTTATGCGGCCTTGCGCGCGCACAACCTCTTTCACAAAGACCAGCATTACGTAGTGCAGAATGGCGAAATCATCATTGTCGATGAGTTTACCGGTCGCCTGATGTCCGGTCGTCGGTGGTCCGATGGCCTGCATCAAGCGGTAGAGGCGAAGGAAGGAGTACGCATTCAGAACGAGAACCAAACGCTGGCCTCGATCACCTTCCAAAACTATTTCCGCATGTATGCCAAGCTCGGTGGGATGACCGGTACGGCCGATACCGAGGCTTACGAATTTCAGCAGATTTATGGTCTTGAGACGGTGGTTATTCCGACTAACCAGCCCATGCAGCGTGTCGACAACAACGACCAAATCTTCCGTACGGCCAAGGAGAAGCACGACGCCATTGTCGCCGACATTCGCGCTTGCCGCGAGCGGGGACAGCCCGTACTGGTCGGAACGACGTCGATCGAGAATTCCGAACTACTCTCTGCGCTGCTCGACCACGAAAAGCTGCCGCATCAGGTACTGAATGCCAAGCAGCATGCGCGTGAAGCAGAAATAGTTGTTCAGGCTGGTCGCCCTGGCATGATTACCATTGCGACCAATATGGCCGGTCGCGGAACCGACATCGTGCTGGGCGGCAGTATCGAAAAACAGATCTCTCTCATTCGCGACGATGAAACCGTTGCTCTGGAAGAAAAGGAAGCGCGCATTACGACCATTCGCGCTGAATGGCAAATACTGCACGATCAGGTAGTAGCCGCTGGTGGTTTGCACATTATCGGTTCCGAGCGTCACGAGTCTCGGCGCATCGACAATCAGTTGCGTGGTCGTTCCGGTCGCCAAGGCGACCCAGGCTCGTCGCGTTTCTATCTGGCGTTGGACGATGCGCTGTTGCGCATTTTCGCGGGTGAGCGGCTTAAGTCGATCATGGAGCGCCTGAAAATGCCCGAAGGCGAAGCGATCGAGCACCCCCTTGTTTCACGTTCGCTAGAATCGGCGCAGCGCAAAGTAGAGGCACGAAATTTCGACATTCGCAAGCAGTTGCTCGAATACGACGATGTCTCCAACGACCAGCGCAAAGTGATTTATGCGCAACGTAACGAACTTCTGGAGACGGACGATATTTCCGAAACCATCACTGCCATGCGGCAGGGTGTATTGGAAGATACATTCAGGCTTTACGTGCCGGCCGAGAGCGTCGAAGAGCAATGGGATTTGCCAACGCTCGAAAAAACTCTGGCCGCCGACTTGCAGTTGCACTTGCCCATTATCGAGTGGTTCAAGACCGAGCCTAGTCTAAGCGATGGTGAGATTCTCAATCGAATTATTGCCGCAGCCGATGCCACTTACACGGCGAAAGTTGCACAAGTCGGTGCTGAAAACTTTCATCCGTTTGAACGCAATGTCATGTTGCAAAATCTCGACGGGCATTGGCGCGATCATTTAGCGTCGCTGGACCATCTGCGGCAAGGCATCCATCTACGTGGTTATGCGCAGAAAAATCCGAAGCAGGAATATAAACGCGAAGCCTTCGAGCTGTTTCAAGGTTTGCTCGACAGCGTACGAACCGAAGTAACCCGCCTGCTGATGACCGTGCAGGTGCGCGCAGAAGACGTGGAGGAAAGCGCACCGCACGTCGACGTGCAAAATGTCCAGTATCACCACGCCGATTTCGACGCGGCGTTAGCGCCGACGGATGAGGGGGATAGATCTGTACCGCCACCGCAGCAGCCCATTCATGCCGAGCCGAAAGTTGGCCGCAACGATCCATGCCCCTGTGGTTCAGGTAAAAAATATAAGCACTGCCACGGAAAACTGAGTTAAAAAAACGGATTCAACGCAGAGGGTGCAGAAGAATAGAGACGAGGCTTCTTTGTTTCTTTCTGCACCTCTTGAGACTTTGCCCTGCTTCTATCCT
>CAXNNH010000090.1:0-6916 GCA_964203325.1 Burkholderiales bacterium
GCTAACGATAAGGCGCAGGGGCAAGTCACCACCAATACAGAAACAGTAATCCACAAAGCCTTGGACGGATCGATAAACCACCAGGCCAAAGCCACCGCTACCGCGATGAGCAGCAGCGCCAGAATGAAATGGCTGGCAATCCGATCCGCCAACTCGACGATGCGCGGTTTCTCCATCGCCGCGCGTTCCATCAAGCGGACAATCGCCGACAGCCGCGTCCCCTGACCCACCTGCTCCACTTTAATAAATAACGGACTCTCGACATTCACCGACCCACCCGTGACGGCCACTCCTGGCTGCTTGGACACCGGCGCACTTTCGCCGGTGAGCAACGCTTCGTTGGCGCAACTCACTCCTTCAAGCACGTAACCATCCGCCGGAATCGTCTCGCCCGGCTTGACCACGACCACGTCGCCCGCTAGCAAATCAGCCGCCATGATGCGTTCTGCGTCCCTGGCCTGTGGATAAGCGCTAACTCGATTGGCAAAAGCAGGCATCAGTTTGGCCAAAGCCTCGGTCACACCCACGGCATGCTGGCGCGCCGTCATTTCGAGAAAACGGCCGCCGAGCAGGAAAAAAACGAACATTGTTACCGAATCGAAATAGACCTCGCCCGAAGCGGTCAGCGTCGCCCAGACACTGGCGGCAAAGGCCGCGCCCACGCCGAGGGCGACCGGCACATCCATCCCCACCCGCCGCAGCTTGAGATCGCGCCAGGCGCTACGAAAAAAGGGAGCTGCCGAATAGAAGACCACTGGCACCGTCAGCAACAGACTGGCCCAGCGCATCAACTGTTCTACATCGGGCGTCATGTCGCCTTCGCCGGCGACATAGACCGGGATGGCGTACATCATGACCTGCATCATGCCAAAGCCGGCGACAAAGACTCGCCATAACGCGCTGCGCCTTTCCTTGCGCGCTAGCTCTTCGCTCTTCGCCGCATCGTAGGGATAAGCGCGATAGCCGATGGCCGCAATCGCCGCCAGGATATCCGAGAGCTTGATCCGTGTTTCGTCCCAGCGCACGCGGGCACGTCGGCTGGCAAAATTCAGATCGGCGGCGATCACACCGGGAAGTTTGGACAAATGCTGCTCGTTCAGCCAGATACAGGCAGCGCAGGTAATTCCTTCCAAAATCAGCGAGGCCTCTCGCTCGTTCTCGCCGAGGCTACGAACGAAACTCTTCTGGAAATCCGCATGATCGTAGAGCTTAAGCCCGTCGAGAATCGCCGGCAGCGCCTCGCGCGGCGAGTCCGGCAACGCATCGCGATTCCGGTAATAGTCGGCCAAACCATTATCGACAATGGCCTGCGCCACCGCCTGACAGCCGATGCAGCACATGGCACGCGGCTGATCTTCTATTTCTACCGACAGATTGATCTCAACCGGAACCGGCAAACCACAGTGATAACAATTACCTGCGCAATTACCTGCGTCCATCGCCACTCAGTTCGCTAAAACAAAATAGAAAAAGGCGCAGGCTACTGCCCTGCGCCTTTCGAGAGCCGTGAGTATAAGTTATTTCGGCGCCATGCGGATGGCGCCATCGAGGCGAATCACCTCGCCATTCAGCATGGTGTTCTCAAAGATATGGCGTACCAGCGCGGCGTATTCGGCCGGTTTACCGAGTCGGGAAGGAAAAGGAACCATCTTGCCCAACGCCTCCTGCACTTCGGGAGACATGCCGAGCAGCATCGGCGTTTCGAAGATGCCCGGCGCGATGGTCATCACCCGGATGCCGGAACGTGCCAGTTCGCGCGCCAGCGGCAAGGTCATCGCTACCACCCCGCCTTTTGAAGCGGCATAGGCGACCTGACCAATCTGACCATCGTAGGCAGCGACCGAAGCGGTACTGACAATCACGCCGCGTTCTCCGGCCGCGTTCGGCTCGGACTGACTCATCGCCTCGGCCGCCAGGCGAATCATATTGAAGGAGCCGACCAGATTAACGTTGATAACACGGGTGAACGTCGACAATTGGTGCAACACACCATCCCGACCCAGCACTTTTTCGGCCGGTGCAATACCTGCGCAGTTAACCAAGCCGTGCAAGCCACCAAAAACACTACGCGCCGTTTCAATGGCATGACGAGCGCTGTCCTCGTTCGACACATCGGTAGCAACAAAGCGCGCTTGCTCGCCCAATTCCGCCGCTAGCTCGGCTCCCGCCACCTGATTCACATCGGCCAACACCACCTTGCCGCCCGCCCCGACAATCATGCGCGCCGTCCCGGCCCCTAAACCGGAACTTCCTCCGGTTACCACAAACACCGAATTCTCGATTTGCATTCGTGCTCCTATTAATGAATCTGCGTTCTTAACCTGTGTTCTGATTCGATTTCAGAAACTAAGCCAAATCCCAGGCCCTTCGCCGCAACCTGCTCTGGAAGCCGCGCCAATAGGCGTTCTACAAGGGGGCTGCCCGGAGAGCGAGCAAAGACGCCACTCTTCAGGGGGTCCCTCTGTAGATCGTTTATCCATGCGGGTCTTGACGGTGCCACCTGCCCCAAAAGCCAAACACCGAGCTAGCCGTTCAGCGTTTGCTCGATGTCTGCAGCAAGGCGCGGTTATTGCTGTCGTAGGGAACGGCGTAGTCGTAAGCGGCCAATACCTGATTGCCATTGGGGTGAATCACCTTAACGTTGACGAAAACCGTATCGGTACTCACCGCATAAAGCCCGACCACTATTGCCTGGGCGTTGTGTTCTGCGGCGATGTCCTTGATTTCACGGGTGAGTAGCAATTCACCCTCGTTGCGCTTCATATACACATTCTTGCGCGCCTTCATCTCGATCATCTTGAATCCGGACTGCGAGAATTTCGCCGAAATGTGTTCGGAAACGAGACGCCCAAAAGCCGACGACGTTTCCAGTTGATTGATATTGACCACCGTCGCCATCATCACCGGCTGCTCAAGTGCCAGCGACAATCTTGACTGCGCAATCAAGGCATTGGCCGCCTTGTAGTTGGCGGCGATCAACTCGCTGTTGGCGGCGTCTTCATAACTGATTTGGCGCACCGGGCGATCACTACCAGAACAACCGACGAGGAAGATGGCTAAGAAAAAGGCGAGCAGACCGCCCAAAAAAGTGGAGGGTTTCATTTATCGCCTCCCACGCGGCAATTCTCCAACGGACAATCGCCGATCACCTTCATCGTTCGAACTTGAACGACGCCTTTTTCAACTTGCGGACAAGGGCGAACGATTGAGCAGATTTCCTGATCGTAAAGTTTCGCATCGCTATCGGCCACGTAATAAACATTCGTACTGCGCGCCAGATAGGTGCGCGCATCGGCCAGCGACAGCGTAACAACGATCTCGGTTTGCGGCGTCTGGCCCGAAGCGAAATGGGAGCGGAACCACACATCGGAAGGCAGGGGCGGCGATGGCGAGAGCGAAGGATCGGTCGGCTCCATGTCAGCCACATCGCGCAAGGCCCACACGCCCTGTCCCAGTTCACTCGCCACACCGGCGTAGCGATATTGCGGCCGATTCGGGGTGAATTTGATCGGATGAACGTCGATTTCCATTTCGAGGGCACCCGGCTGGTTTCTTCTCGCCACTGAAACCCCGCTATCGACCAAGGCGGTCTTGAGCTGGTTGTAGAAGGCGCGGCTGAACTCCGTCAGATACTCCGGTGTGCGCACAAAAACTGGGCGACATTCCGTACTTTTCGGAATGCAGCTACCGCCGCGCAACATGCTTTCGTTAATCGCCTTGGCGCTATCGCGCGCAATCAGATTCCAATGCTCGCCGGCTTGCAACTTGCGCTGCGTGCTGGTTTGAAAATTGGTAGCCACCGGCACCTCATTGTTCGGGGGCACCATTTGCGGCACATCGGTGTAAATGACGGCGCGTCCGCAGGCCGAAAGCAGTAAAGCGGCAATGGCCCAAAGGGCAATGCTGGGCAAACCCATCGCACGAGAATTGTTCATGGCGTCCCTCCATTTATGTAATCCACCCGGATTCTAACCCATTAAACCCAGCGAAGTTCTGGCCAGCGGCTTCTTCAAGCCGTGATTTTGCGCAGATTTCCGCAGAGTTTTTCACAAAGTTCGGCGACGGCTTTTACCCGCCCGGCGCATCGAACGACTTCTGCATCAAAGCAGCCTGCACATCGGGAACATAAGCGAAGTCAACAACGAGGATGTGGTGATAAAACCAGCCATTGATCAGAAAGCTCACTTGATCGGCGATCTCGTCGAGCGTCATGTTCCTCGCGTTTTCCAACAGCTTGAACAACAGGTCGCGAAATTCGCCATGCAGCCGCCGATGTGCCTCCAGGTCGGGATAACGGCAGGCAAGCATCATCGCCTCCTCTTCGCGAAAATGCACCTTCACATACTCCGTCAGCGTCGCCAAGGACTTGATCACCCGGATCTGGTCGCCGTTACCGCGAAAACTAGCGGCCAAATCAAACAACTGCTTATGCTGCCGGTCGATTGACGGCAAGCCGACTTCGATCTTTTCCGACCATTCTGCCAACTCAAAATCCATTTATAGCTCCTGCTCGGGGTACGCTAGGGAGGCGCCGATTAATTGTCATTTCGAGTGAAACGAGAAATCTAGATTGTTGCTTTTAAAGATTCCTCACACCGTTCGGAATGACAAGAGTGAATAAATCAGCGTTTCTCCAGGCATGTGATTAGAATATTTTTTCTTCTTGACTGATGTTACGCAGCCATCACCGAAAACCCGTCATTCCCGCGCGGGCGGGAATGACTGAGCGGAGTGGCCTCTAGTTTGCTTCCGGCGCATCCGCATTAGAGCCGGGCTGCGTAACATCCGTTCTTAACTGTCCCGCAAAACCAGCGCCCGCTGATAAAGCGCATTCTTGGACTCCCCGGTGATGGCATGTGCCAGTTTGGCGGCCTGTTTGACCGACAATCCGTCGTCGAGCAACAGCTTCAATACCCGTTCAGCTTCCTCGTTGTCGTTTGATTCCGGGGCCGCAGAAACGAGCAGAACGAACTCGCCGCGCTGCCGGTTAGCGTCGGCGAGCAGCCAATCGTAAGCCTCGCCGAGTGGGCAACTGTGGATGGTCTCGAACAATTTGGTCAGCTCGCGCGCCAGCACTAGGGTGCGCTGCGCACCGTAGGCTTTGGCCAGGGCGGCAACGGTTTCCAGAATACGGTGCGGGGCTTCATAAAAGACCAAAGCGCAGGGCAAAGAACAAAGTTCGCGCAACGCATTTTCGCGCTGCCCGGCCTTGGTCGGCAAAAAACCGTAAAAGAAAAAATGCGCTTCGGTCAGCCCGGAGGCCGATAGCGCGGCGACCGCCGCACAAGGGCCGGGCAAGGGCACAACACGATGGCCGGCGGCGCGTACCCGCGCCACCAAGCGAGCGCCGGGATCAGAAACCGCAGGCGTGCCGGCGTCGGAGACGAGCGCCACCGATTCACCCGCGTCGAGCCGGGCAATCACCTGTTGCGCCGCGCCCTCTTCGTTGTGCTGGTGTGCGGCTAACAAGCGCGCATTGCTGGCGTAATGTTTGAGCAGCGGTGCGCTGTGGCGCGTATCTTCGGCAGCGACCCACGGCACCTGGCGCAACACGTCAAGCGCCCGCAGCGTGATGTCGCCCAGGTTCCCCAACGGCGTCGGGACAATATAAAGCGTGGCTGATTCGTCCATTACCCGAGATCTCCAGGATCGAGGTTTGTTGCGTTCAGACCATTTGCCTCTGCGTTCACTATCTCTGCCAACATTGCCTCTGCGTTCATTGCATCAACTCGACGCGCTCGCCTTTGGCCCGCCGCTGCGCGGCCCGGGTTTCGATAAAGCGCTGAAACTCGGGTTGTGTGCGATAAGCGCCGCTGGCCACATACTCCAGCGAGGAGGCCAAGTGAAAAGACTTCAGATAGCCTTCGACGCGGAACACCTCGCGCCCCTTGGCATCGAAAAAGAGCAAGCTAGGCGTATAAAAAACACCGATCCGGCGCGCCCAATCACGGGCCGCTAGCGTCTCGCCGGCGGGCGTTTGTACCGACTCGCGTGCCGCCATGTCGATCTGCGCAACTTGAAACTGCTTCAGCAAAGCCGCGACATCGCTACGTGTAAAAGCCTCCTCGTGCAGTTCGTCGCATGCCGCACACTCCTTCTGCTCAAACAAGACGAGCAGTGGTTTGCCCGTTTTCTGAGCGGCAGCCAGCTTCAGTGGCGGTTTCATCAGCCACGCTTCCCCATGCAGTTGACCGCTCGCCGGCTCTCTGACCTTCGCCGCCAGGTAGTCGCTAAAATTCTGCTTTTTCTCCAGGCGCTGGCCGACAAAGTCGAGCGCAGCGGAAAACTTGTGCGGCGGTATGTAACCATTAAGCCGCAGCGCAACCTCACCTTTTTCATCGAGCAGCAACAAACTCGGCGTGAATTGCACCTTCTGCGCAGTAGCAAAAGCCTTCTCCGGCATGGCCTTGCCGCTCAGATCAACCACTTCCCGATCACCCCAAATATTAAGGGCGATCACGTCGAAATGCTGGCGCGTTTTATCGGCGATGGCCTTCTGGCCAAAATTGTTCTGGAGCATTTTGCTGCAGTAGGGGCAACCGTCCTGGTAGAAATACAGCATCACACGTCGGCCAGCACTGCTGGCTTCCTTCACATCATCGCGCAAATCGAGAAAAGATTGCTTGAACCAGGCGGGAGGCTCATGCGAAACAATGGTCGAAATGGTCGATATAGCGGGCGCAACCCGCGCGTCGTCGGTCGCACCGGCGATGGAACCGCCGAGCAACAGGAAGAACGTAAGGAAAAGGGGCACTGTCAGTATTTTAAACATGCGGGATCCTTGGCGATCGGTTCGGGGGATAATGCGAGCAATTCTTACGTCATGGGGTGAAATAAGCGTGAAAGATAACGATACCACGAGCCGCAATAACGACGGCAGCGAGTGCCCGGCTCGTGCCCGTGGAAAACTGGCCGA
>CAXNNH010000091.1:0-6866 GCA_964203325.1 Burkholderiales bacterium
GTGGCATCCACGACCAGCGGGCGAATTCCCGGCTGGATACCGACCGCTTTGGCGATCATTTGTCCACTGCCGCCGCCAAATAGCCGCCGGTGTGCTACCGCGCCGGCGACAAAGTCCACCCGTATGGGTCCCGGTGCGTGTGGGCCACGTTCGGCAAACTGTAGGCCCCGCTCGCCCAGTTGTAGGGCGAACGCCGTCGCGCCGTCCAGCGGTAAGTGCAAGCGTTCGGCCCAGGCGGCCGCAGCGAGTGCGAAAGCGGGGGCTAGCGCTTCGACGCGCACGCTGGCGCCAGGAGGGGCATCGTTCATCGGACAGTACGAAAAAAGGAGATGAAATGATGTGGGGACGTTGGGCGGTTAAGCTACTACGTGGTGCGCTCGTGCAGGAAGTACACCTTGACGCGCTTGCCCTTCACCGTGCCGGCGTTCAGCTTACGCAAGGCTTCGCGGGCAATTTTGCGGTCGACGGCAACGTAGGTGGAGAACTCGGTGACGTTGATTTTGCCAATCTGCTCGCGCGTGAAGCCAGCGTCCTTGGTCAAGGCGCCCAGCACGTCGCCGGCGCGAATCTTCTCCTTGCGCCCACCGAGAATTTGTAGTGTCACCATCGGCGGTAGCAGTACCTCGCCTGCAGCGTGTATCAGCTCGCTCAACGGGTGCCATTCGGCTTCGACGCCGTGCAGTTTTTCGATAGCGTTCACTCGTTCCATCTCGTTGCCGCTGGCCAGACTGAGCGCCCAGCCTTCCTGATCGACGCGACCGGTACGGCCGATACGGTGGATGTGCACTTCGGGTTCAAAGGTGATGTCGACGTTGATCACTGCTTCGAGTTGGGCAATATCCAAGCCGCGCGCAGCAACATCGGTGGCGACCAGTACCGAGCAACTGCGGTTGGCAAACTGCACTAGCACCTGATCGCGTTCGCGTTGCTCCAGTTCACCGTGCAGGGTCAGCGCATGGAAGCCTTGTTTCTGTAACAGATCGAGTAGGTCGCGGCATTGTTGCCGAGTATTGCAGAAGGCGAGGGTGCTGATCGGGCGGAAGTGGTTAAGTAGCAGGCCGACCGCATTCAGGCGTTGCTCATTGCTGACTTCGTAGAAACGCTGACGAATCTTGCCCGCTGCGTGCTGTTCGGTGAGTTTTACTTCCTGCGGATTGCGCAGGAATTGGCGGCTCAGTTTGGCGATACCCTCCGGGTAGGTCGCGGAGAAGAGCAGCGTCTGGCGTTCTTGCGGGCAGGCGCGGGCGACCTTGGCGATGTCGTCGAAGAAGCCCATGTCGAGCATGCGATCGGCTTCGTCGAGCACCAGCGTATTCAGCGCTTCCAGAGTCAGGCTGCCACGTTCGAGATGATCCAGGATGCGCCCCGGCGTGCCGACGACGATATGCGCGCCGTGTTCCAGGCTGGAGATCTGCGGGCGCATGGTGGCGCCACCGCACAGGGTGAGAATCTTGATGTTGTCCTCGGCGCGTGCCAGACGGCGGATTTCCTGCGTTACCTGGTCGGCCAATTCGCGCGTCGGGCACAGCACCAAGGCTTGTACTGCAAAGCGGCGCGGGTTCAGTTGGGTGAGCAGGGGCAGCGCAAACGCCGCTGTTTTTCCGCTGCCGGTCTTGGCTTGCGCAATCAGATCATGACCGTTCAGCGCAATCGGCAGGCTGGCGGCCTGAATCGGCGTCATGGTCAGGTAACCTAACTGCTGCAAGTTGGCCTGCATCGCCGGCGATAGCGGTAGTTCGTTGAAGGAGAGAGCTGATGGGTTGGCAACGGCGTTGGCCAAGGCCGGGCTGGGCTGGGGGGGGGCTAATTTAGTCATGGCGAATTATACGGGCTTGCCCTTTTTGCTGCGCGCTCGCGTCAGGCCGTTTTACGTGGAAACCAGTCCGTGCCGGCTGGCGTAACGAATCAGGTCGGCATTATTATCGATCCCCAGCTTCTGCATCAGGCGCATCTTGTGCGTACTGACGGTTTTCGGGCTGACGTGTAATTGCTCGGCAATGTTACCGAGCGGGCCGCCGGCTGCAATCAGTTTCAGTACCTGCAGCTCACGATCACTTAGGATGTCATGCGGAAGATCGGCATCGTCCCCGGTATTGAAAATCATGGTTTCGACCAGCGCTGGGTCAATGAACTTGCCGCCGGCCGCCACTTTGCGGATGGCCGAGAGCAGAATTTCCGGCTCGCTGTCCTTGGTCACGTAACCGGCGGCACCGGCTTTTAAGGCGCGGGCAATGATCGGCCCTTCGTTGTGCATCGACAGGATCAGGATCGGTAAGGACGGTTTTTCTTCATGCAGACGCTTTATCAACTCGATACCGCAGGGGCCGGGCATGGTCATGTCCAGCAGGAGCAAATCGAAAGGAATTTTTCCCCATTGCTCCAGCACTTCGCTGCCTTGGGTTGCTTCGCTGACGACAATAATGTCGCGGGTGGTGGCGATAATCTGTTTCAGCCCGCCGCGCACAATGGCGTGGTCGTCGGCCAGGATAATGCGGATCATAAAGAAGTCCTGTTTGCTAAAGAAAGTTCGATGCCGACCGATGTTCCCTGGCCGGGCGCGCTAACAATGCGCAGCGTACCGCCCAGGGCCAGGAGCCGTTCGCGCATGCCAAACAGGCCAAAACCTCGGGCTTTACCGACGGCTACGGTATCGAAGCCACAGCCATCGTCTTTGACGATGACCCATAGTTGTTGCTTGCTGGCCCGCAGGGAGATAACGACTTCCTGTGCCTGCGCGTGGCGGGCCACGTTGGTCAGTGATTCCTGGATGACCCGGAAGACCGCTGTCGATTGCTGCTCATCCAGCTCAATTTCGCTATCGTCGGTATCGACCCGGCAGGGGATCGACCAACGCTGGGCGAAGTCGTCGGCCAGCCATTCGATAGCCGGAGCCAGACCGTGATCCAGAACGGCCGGGCGCAGATTACTGGCCACCTGGCGTACGACGTTAATAGTTTGCTCGACCAGTGAGCGCATTCCCTCGATCATTTCCTGCAAGGGAAGGTTGTCGCCAAAGCGCAGACGCACGAGGGAGATATCCATTTTCAAAGCTGTGAGCAGTTGTCCCAGTTCATCATGTACTTCACGAGCGATATGTTTCCGTTCCAGTTCAAGCATTTCTTCCTGGTAGGCGGCCAGGGCGCGCAATTTTTGCCGCGAAACGGCTAGCGCTAGCGCGGATTTTTTGCGTTCGGTGATGTCGAGCATCTGCCCGATTGAATAAAGCGGCTTGCCATCGCTATCGGTCACCAGCGAGGCGACCATCAAAGCCCATATTTCGCGGCCATCCTTACGAATATAGCGTTTTTCCATCTGAAACGACTGGCATTGAGCATCAAGCAGGGCTTGCCGGGCAGCCATGTTGCGTTCGATATCGTCGGGATGGGTAATATCAGCATAGTTAAGGGCGAGTAGCTCACTTTCGGAATAGCCGGTGAATTCGCACATGGATCGATTGACCCGAGTGTAACGACCTTCGATGTCCGCAATCGCCATACCGACCGGTGCCGCATCGAAGGTGTACTGAAAAAATTCACGGGCAATGCGCATTTCCTCCTGCGCACGGCGTATCTGACTGATGTCCTGCACATTGAGCACACGATAGAGGATCTCGCCCAGTTCGCCTCTGACGGTAGTTGCGTCGATTAAAACCGGGAATACATGCCCGTCGCGGTGGATGTGCAGCGACTCAAAACGGCGGTGGCCTTGTTGATGGTTGAGGGCAATATTTTCGCAGAGCTGCTTTCTGGCGCTAGGTGGATAAACGACTTCAATCGCTTGCCCCGTCAATTCATCGACACTATAGCCATGCATATGCGCGTAGGCCGGATTCATCTGCTCCAGCGTTTTACCATCGGCGCTGCCCACCGCAATGCCCCAGCCAGCATGTTCGAAGATCTGTTGCCAGCGGCGCATCGATTCCTTCAGGCCAACCTCTCGCCGGTGCGCGGCGAGGATAAAGACGGTACCGCCGCCGATAATCACGCTCAGTATCAGAGCCATTAGCAGCGTGCTGGCAAATTCGCGCAGCAGGTCCGTGCGAATCTCGCTGGTTGCCAGGCCAACCGAAACCGCCAGGGGGAAATCTCCGATTCGGCGGTAAGCGAAGATCCGCTCCTCCCCATCAAGCGAGGCGTCACCTCTGAAGACACCGCGCGGCGCCCGGGCGAGTTCTTCCTGTATGTCGCGGTACGGCAGGGATTTACCGAAGGTGCCTTGATAATCGGGCTGGCGCACGATGATCTGCAGTGACGGGATATGAATGAGATGGGCAGCGCCTTTTTTGCCAATCGTCGCGCTGGCAAAATCGGCGGCCAGGGCATCGGTTCGGAGGGACGCCACGAGTACGCCGAGAAAAGCACCGTCGGCCCCTGAGACGCGACGGCTGACCGTGAAGATACGCTGGCCGGAGGCGGGGCCGACTATCGGTTTTTCAACAAAGAGACCTAGATTCGGCTGCGTTGAATGTGCTTGAAAATAATCGCTGTCGGTATAGCTGAAGCCGACCGCTACCGATGGATTGGATTGGCCGATACCTATCCCCTGTGCATCGACCAAGGAGAGCGTCAAAATCTCATCCAGTTGTGGCCCAAGTCGGCGCAGGATAGGCGTTAGCGCATCCACATTGGCCCACGATTGTTTTTCCTTGATCTCCTCGCCGACTACTTTTAACAGTTGATCGGCAAGGCGCAGCGTGCGTACTACACGCTCATCCATTGCGCGGGCAATGGCGGCAGCCTGCTCTCTGGCAGCGGTTTCTCCTTGTATATGCTTTGACCAGAGATCGAAGCCGAGTAGTCCCCAGGTGAGAATAATCAGGGTTCCGGCTGAGGCGGCCAAGCGTGCGGCAAAAGGGTCGCGCAGCACTTGGCTTAACTTGCTCCTCCAGCCAGTTTGGGCACTCTCATCATTGTTGTGCGGTGGATTCATGGTTAGGCTAGTAAGGGGAGTCGGCGAGATCGCCCGCGCCAGGCAGCATTGAATCATATCCAGCGCGTTTGCCCCGTCAGGGATTCCTGACAACGTGCGCAGAAAAATCTTTAAAAAAATCCGTTTATTCTGACAGTGAATTGCATCGACCCTGACTGACGATTCTCGGAGATTTCTGCATGATGGCCGATAAAATGCGAAAAAGGCTAGCCCTTTTTCTTCCCGCAGACCAAGGCATCCCGAATGAAACATTTGATCCTCGACGACTCGACGCCCGTGCGCGACGACAACATTCGGAATAATTCGCTCGGCGGGGACAGATTGCGTTGGATCGTACCAGTAATTGTTGCGCTGGGGCTATGCGCGTTAGTGAGTCTCCTGTCGGAATTCGCGGTCTGGTTGGGCCTGCTGGTCTTTACTGTAACGATGGTTATGGCTCTGTTGCTGCACCGCTTCTGGTATCGGCAGGAAGATCGGCGTCAACTGGCCGCCCAGACGCAGCAAGCGAAGCGTTTGCGCGAAAGTGAAGCACGCTTCCGTGCCGTCACCGAAACAGCGCGCGATGCCATCATTACCATCGCCACCGATGGCAATATCGTTGGCTGGAATTCAGCGGCCACGCGCTTGTTTGGCTTTACGGCCAATGAGATTACAGGGCAACCCCTGACGCTAATCATTCCATCGCGTTTTCATGGGCAGGCCATGAGCGATTTTTGGCGCTTGATGAATGGCGATCCAGAGCGCACGGATGGCGGCGTCACGGAGTTGATCGGACGGCGCAAGGATAACAGTGAGTTCCTTCTGGAACGTTCGGTCGCGCTATGGGAAACCGCCACAGGTCGTTTTTATACCAGCACCATGCGCGATATTACCGAACACAAATGGCGGGAGGAGCAAACCCGCCGGCTGTTGGCGGAAAACGAAACAATACTGCGCAATGCCTTGGTTGGCATTGTTTACCTGAAGCAACGGCGCATCGTTTCCTGTAATCGGCGTCTGGAAGAAATTTTTCAGTACGATCCCGGCGAACTGATCGGGCAGTCATCGGAGATTTTTTACGACACCCACGAGAACTTTCTCGCTGTCGGTGAACGCGCCTATCCGCCGCTGGCCGAACAGAAATCCTATAGTGAGGAGCTGATGCTGCGGCACAAAAATGGCAGCCTGTTCTGGGGGGCCATCAACGGGTGCGCCATCGACTTTTCTGATCCGCACGAGGGGAGTATCTGGATCTATGCCGATATTTCCGAACGGCGGCGAGCCGAGCGGCAATTGGAGGAACATCAAGCGCAACTGGAGGATCTCGTTTTGCAACGCACGGCTGAACTGCGCGCCGCACTCGAAGCCGCTAATCTTGCCGATCGGGCAAAGGACGAGTTCCTGGCCAACATAACCCACGAGTTGCGTACGCCGCTGAGTGCGGTGATTGGTTTTTCCAGCCTGGCACGACCCTTCTGTACGGATGCCCGTCAGTGCGATTATCTCGACAAGGTCAATAGTGCCGGCAAAACGCTATCGGGCATCATCGACGACTTGCTCGACCTTTCAAAAATTGTTGCCGGGCGAATGGAGTTTGAGGCCAGCCCCTTCAGCCTGCGCCAGCTTGTTGTGCGTAGCAGTTCGGTGATCAGTTACAAAGCGCAAGAAAAAGGACTGGCGTTGACTGAGTACATCGCCGAGGAAGTTCCCGATATTCTGGTCGGCGATAGCCTGCGTGTGGAGCAGATTCTGCTTAACCTGTTAAGTAACGCCGTCAAATTTACAGCGGAGGGGCGGGTAGAACTACGCATCGATCTGCAAGCGCGAGAAGAGCGGCGCGTTTGTTTAAACATTGAAGTGGAAGATACGGGGATTGGCCTGCGTGCTCAGGAAATTGCCCTGCTTTTCAAGCCTTTTTCCCAGGCCGACGCCTCGATGACGCGCAAGTTTGGTGGTAC
>CAXNNH010000092.1:0-6748 GCA_964203325.1 Burkholderiales bacterium
GTCCCGCGTAACAAATCGCGATTGCGCAACAACCAGCGCAAATCGAGGCGGCGCCCTACCTCAAGCAGCAGTAGACCAAGCGCAGCATCGGCAATCGGCCGCGCCTGAGCCAACGCTTCGATACTGATCCAGCCCAAGAGAGAAGGGCCGAACAAGGTTCCCGCCAGCACGTAACCGATGATCTTCGGCCAGCCCAAGTGGGCACGCAACCACTCGCCGACCAATAAGCCGACGACCAGCAGCAGACTGAACAAAGCCAGCGAATCGAGTTGATCGGGAAAGGGTGGCAGGAAAAACAGGCGCTCCTGCAATGCCTCCCAAACGGCTCGCAGCGGTAAAAGAAGGTCGCTCAACATATCCGAACGTCCCGCCGGAGTATCGAAATTAATGCGTTTGAAATGCCGGAAGGACAGCATTGCGCCGCCAGCCCTCCTCTGGAAGCCGCGCCAATGCTCGATCTACAAGGCACCTGCCCGGAGAGCCAGTAAACACGCCACTCTTCAGCCCACCCCTCTGTAGATCGTTTATCCATGCGGGTCTTCAGCCATCGATATTTTTTATGCTCAGAAAGCCTGATCCCAGCGTATCGATAGCCGGATCGCCGCATTAATCAGTCCGACCATGCTGTAGGTTTGCACAAAATTACCCCATTGCTCGCCATTGTGGGGGTCGATGTCTTCGGCCAGCAGACCGTGACGATTGCGGCAGGCCAACAATTTTTCGAACAGCTTACGCGCCTCTTCACGACGCTCCAGCGCAGCGAGAGCGTTGACGTACCAGAAGGTGCATACCAGAAAGGCATTTTCCGGCTCGCCGAAATCATCCTTTTCGACGTAGCGGAAAATAAAATCGCCGCGTCGCAAATCTTGCTCGACAGCATTCACGGTGCCGGCAAAGCGTGGGTCGCCGGCATCGAGAAAACCGACCTCGGCGAGCAGCAGCAGGCTGGCATCCATCGCATCGCCCTCAAAGACCGAGACGAAGGCGCCGCGCTGTTCGTTCCAGGCGCGTCGACTAATGGTTTCATGAATCACGCTTGACTGATCGCGCCAGTAGGTGGCGCGCTCGGCCAGCCCCAGGTGCGCAGCGATGCGGGCCAGTCGATCGCAGGCCGCCCAGCACATCACGGCAGAGAAGGTATGCACACGCGCACTGCCGCGCAGTTCCCAGATGCCGGCATCCGGCTGGTCATGGTAGCGCCTGGCCTGCTCGCCAAGGACTTCGAGACGACGGAACAAGGCTTCGTCGCCGCGCCGTGTCAGGCGTTGATCGAAGAAAATGTGGGTCGCGGCGAGGATGGCGGAACCATAAACGTCGTGCTGAACCTGGCGGTAGGCCAGGTTGCCGATACGCACCGGCCCCATCCCACGATAGCCAGAAAGCGCCGCGACTTCGCGCTCCAGCAGTTCGGCCCGCCCATCGATGCCAAAGACAGGTTGTAGCGGCCTTCCTGCGGTATCAGCCGTGATATTGACGATGTAACTGAGATAACGCTCCATGGTATGGGTGGCGCCCAGGCGATTCAGCGCGTTGACGACAAAATAACCGTCACGTAGCCAGCAGTAGCGGTAATCCCAGTTGCGACCACTGCCAGGCGCTTCGGGGATGGACGTGGTCATCGCCGCAATAATGGCGCCGGTGTCATCGTAAGCATTCAGCTTGAGCGTAATAGCCGCGCGGATCACCGCTGCCTGCCATTCGTAGGGGATGCCTAGTGAGCGTACCCACTCGCGCCAGTATTGGGTGGTTTCCTCCAGAAAGCGCCGACCGACCTCGCTGGCCGCCTCGTGGATCGTTTCATCGGCCCCGAGCAGTAGCGTAACCGTGTCCTCAATAAAGAATGAAGTTTCCTGCAGGATCGCTGTCAATGAGGCGTCGGTGGTCAACCTGAGCGCAAGCGTCGGTGTCACGTAGCGGATATGGTTGCTGCCCCAAGTGGTCGCCGGTCGACCGGCGCCATCGTCACAAGCGGGGCGCATACGCAGGGTCAGACGCGGGCTACCGTAAAGCCGCTTGACCCGTCGCACCAGCATCATCGGGCGGAACGTGCGACCGTACTGGTGAAAGCGGGGCGCAAAATCGGTGATTTCCACCGCGCCACCGTGGCGATCATAGAGGCGGGTTACCAGGATGGCCGTATTTTCGACATAGTGCTGCTCGCTGCGTTCGCACTCGGCAAGCTCGACGGCGAAAAATCCGAAATCGTCGGAATCCTTGAGTAGTGCGCAAAATACCGGGTCGCCATCGAAACGGGGGAAGCAGCCCCAGCTAATGTTTGCCTTCGAATCAATCAACGCACCGACGGTGCAATTGCCGATCAGTGCCAAATCGAGCGTTTTCATTCGCTACCTTTCATGGTCGGTCTTTCAGAATCGGTCTTTCAGAATCTCTCCCAGCCAGAGCCTTACGGCCGCCACGTCCGGCAAACGGAAACGTGCGCAACTGGCGCCCTTGCCCACCTTGATTGATACCCCGTCTCGTTGGTTGACTTCGGCAAAGCCGTGTTCGTCGTTCAGGTCGTCGCCGATGAAAACCGGGCGTCGCTGGTTGAAAGGCGGCTCGCGCAGATATTCGGCGACGGCCGAACCCTTGTCGACGCCGGCGGGCTTGATTTCCACAACGCGTTTGCCGCGCTGCAACTCCAGGCCAACTCCGGCCGAACGGGCCAGGCGGCCCATCAGGCGATGTGCATACGCGGCCAACTGCGGAGCACGCCGATAATGCAACGCCAGCGTCAGCCCCTTGTCTTCCAGCAGAAGAGCGGGATAACGCGCGAGAATGGGCAACAGTGCGGCCTTGATCGTCCCCTTGGCCTCGGGGGGCGCCGCGTGTATCCACAGGCGGCCGGCAACATCGCGTCGCTCCAGCCCGTGCTGCCCGGCCAGTGGTAGACGCAGGCCGCCAAGGCGGTTTTCCAGATCCGTGAGGGTGCGGCCACTGACCAGGGCAACGGCACCGCCGCTGGCCAGATGCAGTTGTTCGATCAAGTCGAGTAGCGTTGCATCGACGCGGACAGCGTCCGGTGTCTCAGCGATATCAATCAGTGTTCCATCGACATCGAGAAAATACGCCCAGTCCACGCTCGGTGCAGGGGGGGCGTTTCTGTTCTGCCGGCTCATGATCTGCCGATCCCCGGCTTGTCCATTAAACGGCTACGGCGACGCATCGCCGCCGCATCGAGCAGCATGCGTCCGGCCCAGCGGAAGACGTTGTACTCGGCAACCAGCCCGCGCATCAGGCGCATGCGGTCGCGCTGCTCGGATTCAGGCATGCTCAAGGCAAGATGCAGCGCCGCCGCGCACTGATCGGCATCGTAGGGATTGACGATCAGCGCCTCCGGCAACTCGCGGGCAGCGCCCGTGAACTCGGACAGGATCAGCACGCCGCGCTCGTCGTCACGGGCGGCGACGAATTCCTTGGCGACCAGGTTCATGCCATCGTGCAAGCTGCTGACGAAGCACAGATCGGCGGCGCGGAAATACTCGTACACCTCGCGTGGCCCGTGATGCTCGATCTTGAGCACGATGGGCGGTGGCCCGAGGCGTGCGAAACGTGCGTTGATGCGCGTTGCCAGCGTGCGTACCTGCGCTTCGTGCTGCTGGTATTCGTCGATTCCGGTGCGCGTCGGTGCGGCAATCTGCACAAAAGAAAAGCGGCCGATCCACTCCGGCTTCAGTTCGAGCAAACGCTCGATGGCACGGAAACGCTCGACGATCCCCTTGGTGTAGTCGAGACGATCAACGCCAATACCCAGCCGGTGCTCCGGTGGCAGGTCATTGGTTTGCCGCAGATCGGTGCGGCAATCGGATACGGATTTTTCCAACATTTCCGTATCTGGTGGCCAGGCAATCGAGATCGGGTAGCGGCGCACTGCCGTCAATTTGCCCCCCAGCGAAACGGTAAAGGATTCACGGTCAACCCGCGCCTCAAGAAAGCGATCGACCGTATCGACAAAATTGTTGCAGTGGAACTGCGTATGGAAGCCGAGAATGCTGCTGCCCAGCATGCCGGCCAGAATCTCTTCGCGCCACGGACAGATAGCAAAAGATTCGGGGTTAGGCCACGGAATATGCCAAAAAGTAATTACCGTTGCCTCTGGCAGTTCGTCGCGAATCATCTTGGGCAACAGTGCAAAGTGGTAATCCTGGACAAGGACGATAGGCGCCTTGGTTTTCGATTCGCTGACCACGGCCTGGGCAAACTTGCGATTGACTGCGACGTATTGCGCCCAATCGCTGGAGCGGAAAGTCGGCCGGACGTGGGCAATATGGCAGAGTGGCCATAGCCCTTCGTTGGCGAAACCATAGTAGTAGCCGGCTTCTTCCTCAGCGGTCAGCCAGACGCGGCGAATCTGGTAAGCCGGGTTTTCCGGTGGCACCGCGACGCGGTCGTGCTTGTCGACCATCTCACGGTCGGCCGAGCCGCTGCCATGCGCGATCCAGGTTCCCGAGCAGGCGCGCATGATCGGTTCCAGCGCGGTGACTAGCCCGCTGGCCGGTCGCTGCACTTCAATATGCTCACCCCGGCGCTGATGAATGTAAGGTTCGCGGTTGGAGACGACAATCACATCCTCGCCGCGTAGTTCACCGTGCAGAATGGCGCGCAACGCGTCGGCTGACCAGGTAATCTGCCCTTCATCGCGCGCCCGTCCCTCCGTTTCCAGTTCGCGGATCAGGCGCTGCAGGTCGCGGGCAATGGGCTGGAACTCAGGCAAGCTGGCTTGCGCTCCAGCCGCCGGGGCGCGCAGTAAACCCTCGCCGCGTAACAGAGACTGCATGCCGCTCATCCAGCCACGCCAGGAAATCTGGGCGATCACCACGGTAACCAGCGAAACGACAGCCGCCAGCGCCATAAAAAGAAAGACCACGTAACGCTTGGTTTCCTCACTGCGTCGGGCGACGAAACTCATATCGTGCACCAGCACCAAGTGCCCGGCGGGCATCGCCTCGTTGGTGAGGGATTTCACGGCGACGTGCAAAGGCCCCTTGGCGCTCGGCAAGAGGTGTTCGCCCGGCCCCTCCCAGCGATCCAGTACCGAACAGCGAATATCCGCCGGCAGCGAACGGCTGGACAACATCGTCCCCTCGGGTGAAGCGCAGAAGCCGACCGCGTAAAGGCGTTCATCCTGGGAGATGCGGTTGAAGAAGCCCTCTATCCTGGCTTTCTTGCCGGCCGCCAGAAGTTCCTGCAGCGGTTCCTCTATCGTGTTGGCGATCAGCACCGAGCGCATGTCGAGATCGCGCACGAACCAGCGCAAGATCTGCTGGTCGACCAAAGGGGCAAGCGCATAGGCAATGCCGGCCAGAACGAACATCAGCGGCAAAACAAAGCGTAGCGAAAGTCTCATACATTTCCTTTTCTAAACGTTCCCTGCCGAAAGGCAGGGTTATCCGTCCATCTCTATTTAGCTTCTCGACGAATATCGGTGCCCAACTCTTGCTCTTCTGCCAGCTTCCCTGCTGACCCCAGGCGCGTCGCTTCGCCGAAGCCACGAATGGCGGTTTGGGTCGCCAAAGGACCGAGTAACTGCATGAGAAGAATCGTTGCCAACAAGGCGCCCGTCAGTCGTGGATCGAGACTGGCATAAAGCGCCTGGGTATTGGCTAGTAAAACCAGGGCGACGCTCGACATGGGTTGCAGGCCAACAGCGAGAAAAATCGACAATTCGGTGCTCAGGCCGAGTCGTTGCCGCTGCCAGAAGATGGCCGCTGTCTGGCCAAGGAAGCGGGTCATCGCGATAAGCAGTGCTTCCGGCCAATACTGCATCAGAACGCCGATATCCAGAGCTGCGCCAGCAAGAACAAAGGTAATGACCAGGAAAATCCGGGCGTCGCTGGCGATCCTGATCGCAACAACCTGTTTTTCTCGATCCAAAGCGCGGGTGATGTAGCCAAAAATTAGCAGGGGCAGCAATACCGAAATTTCCAGGTAAGTGGCCGTACCCACCCCGAGAACGATGGCGCCAAGAATCAACAAGTGCTGGTGCTCCGAACGTCGCCCGAGCCACTCGGCCCCGCTAAGAACCAGGCCAGCACAGGCAGCACCGAGGATTATCGACTCGCCAATTCTTTGCGTTGCTTCCCAGAATCCGTCGAGGTGGCCAGTGAGGCTGCCGACGGTTTCATGCTCGATCAAAAATGGCATGGACCATTCGACGGCAACGAAGGCGATGCAACCATTGATGGCCACCAGTGAAAACAACAATCCCGTTTTATCGCCTTTCGCCCCGACATCGCTACATGTGGCAATCGTAATCGCCGGAGAAGTCGCCAGGCACAGCGCCGCCGCAAAAATTGCAGAGCTGACCGAAAACCCCAGCGCCAGCAGCAAGCAGGCGATCGCCCCGCCCGTCGCCAAGGCAATAAACAAGCCGGCCCAAAGACGACGCCATCGTTGATGGCCGGACAGCGGCGGAACGTAATAGCCCAGTTCAAAGAGGATCAGCCCCAGAGCCAGGTCAATAAACAAGTGCGCCGACTCAATATGGTTCGGGCTGATCCAGTTCAAGCCACTTTGTCCAACCAAGAGACCAAAGACGACGAAACCTGTGGTTCGCGGCAAGGCGAAAAGTCGGCGCGACAACTCGCCGGCAGCGAGGCCACCGAGTAAGACAATACCGAAAAGCTGGATCGAATTGAGCATGTAACGACCGGGGCGGCAGCTATCCTGAAATTCCAAGGGCTAGAGAATAACAAAAAACTTCTAAAAATACATTGGTAATCAATATAATTAACGACTCCGATCAAGA
>CAXNNH010000093.1:0-6711 GCA_964203325.1 Burkholderiales bacterium
CATGTTTATCCCTACTTAATGGATTCTTCTTGCCAGCCTCCACCGAGGGCAAGATAAACATTGATCAACGCCAAGCGACGCTGTAATAGTGCTTCAGCCGCTTGAGTTTCGGCAGAAAACAGTTGTCGTTGAGTGTCAAGAACTTCCAGGAAATTTGTTGTGCCCGAGCGGAACCGTAGTTCAGCGAGGCGCAGGGCTTCACTGGCGGCAGTGAAGCGCCTGCGCTGAGTCTGCAGGAGTTCCTCGCTGGTCTGGTAGGCAGTCAAGCCTGTGCTAACTTCACCCAAGGCATTTAGGATAGTTTTTCGGTAATTGATCACTGCATGTTCAAGACGTGCCTCCGCTGCTGCCTTGTTGAAATAAATCTGGCCTCCGGCAAACAACGGCTGCAATAAATTGGGCCCCAGGCTAGAAACTTTGGACGCACTACCATAGGTGACATCTGAAAGGCTGGTACTCACGCCGCCGAAAAGTGCTGTCAGTGACAGGCTTGGAAAAAAGAGAGCTTTGGCTTCTCCGACACGAGCATTAGCAGAAATCAAGTTCGCTTCAGCTTGGCGAATGTCTGGTCTTTGCTCCAATAAGCTGGAGGGGAGGCCAGCCGGAATTTGGCCCGGCAGTACGAGTTGGGCCACAGATTCAATAGCAAAACTGCCTGGAGTTCGGCCTAGAAGAAGCGAGAGGGCATGCTCGCTTTCGGCGATCTGAAGTTTTAAGCCGGGAATATTTGACTGAGTGGCTGCCAGCGCACTTTCTTGCTGGCGCTCTTCGGCGGCTGATGCGATTCCTGACTTTGAAAGACGATGCACGAGTTGCAGTACGTCTTCCTGATTGGAGGCACTGCGCGTAGTAATTTTAAGAACTTCATGTAATGTGGCTATTTTGTAGTAATAACGAGCAACACCGGCAACCAGCGAAGCTTGCAGGCCATGAAGAGCCGCTTCGTTGGCAAGAAGGTCGGCACGGCTGGCTTCATGGGCACGACGGTAGCGCCCCCAAAGATCGATTTCCCATGAAATTCCGAGCCCCCCCAAATAACTGGCAGTAAATCGCTCACCTGGTTGACGAACCGTGGGTGATGTATTGAGGGAGAGTGAGGCTTGGGGCAACAAAGGGGAGCGGCTCACACCAGCCAGTGCTTCCGCTTCGCGGACACGGGCGGCACCCAGCAGGGCATCTGGTCCAGCTCCCAAGGCTTCCATGATCAGGGCCTGCAGAGCAGGGTCAGTGAACACGGTGTTCCAGTGCTGTGGGGCGATATTATTTTCTGCTTGGGTAGGATGGGTGGTGCGATGATTTGTCGGTAAATTAATCGGTGGGCGTACGTAATCGGGGCCGACGGTACAGCCGGCCACGAGTAGGTTGGCTATGAGGATGGAAAGAGGCAAGCGCGCCTTCATGCTTTTTTCTCATGCAAAGGTTTCGTGCCAGAAAACCGGTTTACTAGGCGGTCGACCGCGACAAACAGGACGGGGACCATGAAAATCGCCAGCAGGGTGGCAGCAAGCATGCCAGCAAAGACGGTGATGCCCATCGATACCCGTGCCGCTGCTCCCGCTCCGGCGGCAATGATAAGCGGCACCACGCCTAGAATGAAGGCGAAGGAGGTCATGATGATTGGGCGCAGGCGCAGCTTGGCGGCACCGATGGCTGCCGTGACGGCATCTTCGCCCTGTTCGCGTTTCATCTTGGCAAATTCGACGATCAGGATGGCGTTTTTGGCCGCTAGGCCGATGAGCAGGATCAGGCCGATTTGAGCATAGATATTGTTCGTTAGCCCGGTTAGCCATAGGCCGACCATAGCGCCAAACACGCCGAGCGGTACGGCCAACAGAACGGCAAATGGCACCGCCCAGCTTTCATACAGCGCGGCGAGAAAGAGGAAGACGAAGACTATGGCTAGCCCGAAAACGATGGGTGCCTTGCCGGCCGATTCTTTTTCCTGACGGCTGATGCCCGACCACTCGAAGCCGTAGCCCGGGGGCAGGGCAGTAGCAGCGACCTCTTCCATGGCTTTGATGGAATCGCCGGAGCTGTAGCCCGCGCCCGGATTGCCACCCAGTTCAGCCGTCCGGTACAGGTTGTAGCGTTCCAGTACAGTCGGGGCGCTGGTCGGCATCGGCGTCACGAATGTCGACAGAGGAATCATCTGGTTGTCGCCATTGCGGACGTGGAACAGCCCAATGCCCTGAATGTCACTGCGGTATTCCGGCTCCGCCTGCATGGTGACCTTGTAAGTGCGTCCGAAACGGCTGAAGTCATTGACGTTCAACCCACCGAGGAAAGTCTGCAGGGCATTGGTCACGTCTGACACCGGTACACCTAATTTCTTGGATTTTTCGCGATCAACTGCCAGACGGAAAGCGGGGGTGCGCGGGTTGAACTTGGAATAGATACTGCCGATTTCCGGACGCTGCCGGGCAATCGCCATGAAGTCATCGGCGACCTTGGCCAGTTCTTGTGGCGTACCACCCGTGCGGTCTTGCAATTTGAACGAGAAGCCACCGGTCGAACCAAGGCCGGGAATCGGCGGTGGGTTGAAGGCGAGAACAACGGCTTCCGGAAATTTACTGGCTTGCTGGTAGGTGCCGAGCAGGACAGTCTTCAGTGAATCCGTTGCGCGTTCGGACCAGGGTTTCAGGGTGGTAACGAATAGGGCACTATCCGATTGCGGAGCGCCGTTCAGGATGTTATAGCCGTTGATAATCAGGCGCTTGTCAACGGCCTCAAAGCTTTTGAGAATGCCATCCACTTTTTCCGTAACGGCTTCTGTTCGGTTCAGGGAGGCTGCGGCAGGCAACTGCACGCTGCCGAGGAAGTAGCCTTGATCCTCAGAAGGAACGAAAGCACCGGGGACGCGATTCATCAGGCCAAACGCCGTGATTATCAGAATGCCGAGCATGGCCAGCGTCAGCAGGCTGCGCCGAATCATCGTTTGTACCTTGCGTCCGTAGCCTTCAGTAATACGTTCGAAATGGTGGTTGAAACCACCGAAGAAACGATCAACCAAGCTGGTGCGTTGCCTCTTTTCCTTCGGCTTCAACATCAGGGCGCACAGTGCAGGCGTCAGCGAGAGTGCTACGAACGCGGACAAAACGGTGGATACCGCGACGGTAATGGCAAACTGCTTGTACATCACGCCGGAAATTCCGCCGAGAAAAGCGACGGGTACAAATACCGCCGCCAGGATCAGCGCGATGGCGATCACGGGACCGGAAACTTCTTCCATCGCACGCAGGGTGGCATCGCGGGCGTTTAGGCCACTATGTTCCATGTGATGCTCAACAGCCTCGACGACCACGATAGCGTCATCGACCACGATGCCGATGGCCAGCACCATGCCGAATAGGGTCAGCGTATTGATGGTGAAGCCAAGCAAGGTAAAGGCGGCGAAGGTACCGACCAACGATACCGGCACGGCGAGCATGGGAATAATCGTCGCCCGCCAGTTCTGAAGGAAGAGAAAGACTACCACCAGCACAAGGATCAGCGCTTCGATGAAGGTGTTCTTGACCTCGTTCAGTGAGGCTTTGACGAACACTGTATTGTCGAGCACCACATCGTAGCTCAGGTCGGTCGGGAAAGAGGAGGACAGACGCTTCAATTCGGCATTGATCAGGTCTGCCGTCTCAATGGCACTGGCATCTGGCGTCAGGTTAACCGAAAAAGCAGCCGCCGGCTGGCCGTTCAGGCGTGACTGGAAGACGTATTCCTTAGCACCCAGTTCGACACGGGCGATATCGCGAATACGGATGAATGAGCCATCCGGCTTGGCGCGGATAATGATGTCTTCGAATTCGCTCGCTTCCGACAGTCGACCGCGAACTTCTACACCGTACTGGAATTGCTGGGTTTTCGGGGCCGGCATCTGGCCAACCTGGCCAGCAGGGGCTTGGGCGTTCTGTTCCTGGATGGCGCGATGGACATCGGTTGGCGTGACGCCCAGGCTGGCCATACGGTCGGGTTTCAGCCAGATACGCATGCCGAATTCGGCACCGAATAGGCTAACGTTACCGACGCCCTTCACCCGCTTGATGGCTTCGACGACATTGATCGTGGCGTAGTTAGCCAGGAACAACTCGTCATAAGTGCCTTTCGGAGAAAGCAGTGCCAAGTACATCAGGACGTCGGGGGTCTGCTTCTTGGTGGTGATACCGGCACTGATCGCTTCCGAAGGCAGGCGGGCATTGGCCTGCGAGGCGCGGTTTTGTACCTGGACAGCAGCGATGTCGGCATTACTATCGAGACCAAAGGTGATGTCGAGGTTGTAACCACCGTTGCCGGCAGAACTGGAACTCATGTAGAGCATGCCCTCGATTCCGTTGACCTGTTCCTCGATTGGCTGGGCGATGGCCTGCTCGACGACTTCGGCACTGGCGCCTGGATAGACCGCACTGACGCGGATGGTCGGCAGAGTAATCTGCGGATACTGGGCAATCGGTAGGTTGATGCCGGCGATGATGCCACACAGGGTCAGAACAATCGCCGTGACGATGGCGAAGACCGGCCGAAAAATGAAAAACTTAGCCATGCCGCGTCCTCAGCGTTGCGTCGTGGTGACGGGAGGGTTTTCCATCGGCTTTACTACTGTACCGGGGCGGATTTTCTGCAGTCCCTCGACCACAATTCGTTCCCCAGACGCCAAGCCTTCCTCGACCAACCACAAATCCCCGATGCGAACGCCGGTGCGGATCGGACGCTGTTCAACCTTATCGCCGGCACCGACTACATGGGCAAATTGCTTACCCAGCAACTCAGTGACAGCCTTTTGCGGAATGAGCAAAGCCTTCTGAGTCACTTCGTAAACGACCCTAACCCGGCTGTTCATGCCAGGACGCAACAGTCCTTCCGGATTCGGGAAAACAGCACGTAGCGTCAGTGTGCCGGTGGCCGGGTTGAGAGCACGGTCGGCAAAATCAAGCTTGCCAGTATGGCTATAAATACTGCTATCGGCCAGAATCAACTGGATAGGGGAAGGCTCGTCCTGTTTTTTGTTTTGAAAACGACGGGCGAAGTTGATGTAATCAATTTCCGGAATGCTGAAATAGGCAACGACCGGGTCCAGTGTCGAAACCGTGGCCAGTGCCGTCTGCCCCGCCGTGGCTAGGGCGCCGACTTCAACTTTCTGCAAACCGATCTGGCCTGAAATCGGCGCACGAACATCGGCATAGGAACGGTCGAGGCGGCTCTTTTCCAAGGAAGCACGGCGGGCTGCGACAATGGCGGCGTTCTGCTGTTCGAAGGCGACAGCCTGATCGTAAGTTTGACGGGGGATGGCATTGTCGGGAAGCAGAGGCTTGTAGCGCTCGATATCCTGCCGTGCCCGGATCAGGATCGCGCTGGCCTCGGCAAGCTTGGCCTGTGCGTCAACCGTGGCTTCGTCGTAGGCTCGCGGATCGATAGCAAACAGCAGGTTACCCTCCCTGACCTTCTGGCCAGGTTTGAAGGCTTGCCGGACAATCTGGCCGGTGACACGCGGATAAATCTCGACCTCGCGATAGGCCTTGACCTCAGCGACCAGATCGACTGTCAAGGGAGCAGTCTGGCCAGCAACTGTCTGAACGATGACCTCGGGGGATATTGTCCCTGTAGTGCGCTCGTTTTCCTTGCATGCACTTAAGGCCAGGATTGATCCGCTTAGAATCAGGCAGGCAAGTGCCGAATATTTCGGGTGGCGAGACATAGTCATCTTCTAATCGATTTCTTGACAATAAGCGGAGCATTTTAATCAGTAAAAATGTCAGGCGTTTGTTCGGTTGCCCATTTTGGGCGAATTGGTCAGACGGTGACTTTTCGAGTCGTTATTGATCCAGCCTGATGAAGTTTGGAGCGCTTCTTGCTTATTAACTATTGTTACGCAGTCGCTCGGAACAACTGAAGCTGTTCATAATTGGATCGAGAGGCGTTGATAAGTAGTTTGCAACAAAGCGCAAAGGGGTTGAGCGTATTGGAGAGAGCTTCAACCATTCAAGTCCAGGTGGGCATTGGACTTCAAGGATTGGTGAAAGACCTCCACTGGCCACCGTTTTTGGGGGTTGTAGTGATTTCATCCTAGTAGCACGTTAAGTCACTGCAAACCAGAGGCCAGATCCCGGTGCTACCGTCTTTGTTTGTAAAGACTGGCCGTACCCAGCGTAGCGCTTTCGCGTACCCCTTGATCCCGCCTGGCATCGCGGCGTGCTCTGTAAAATTCAGTCCCCACTGAAGATCGTTTATCCATGCGGGTCTTCAGGCACCCGCCCTACTCAATGGCGAGCATTTCGTGCGCTTGGCTTGCCAACCCGGAGGGGTAAAATTCTAAGCGGGCGACAGTGGTAAAGTGGCGAAGTGGCGACTGCGTGATAACCGCGTAACGAGGGAGTTTCGATGCTAACAACGATGATGATGGCGTGGTTAACCAGGTCTAGGTGGCTAAGTACGCGCGCAACAATGTTGCTCCCCTTGTCTTTACCTGCACCGTTAACTACTCCATTAGCCACGCCCTCTCTCACACGCCAAGCCTTGCTCCTGTCGCTATTCCTGTTCTTGCCCCTAGCCTCTGCCGGCGCCGTCGATATCGCGTCGTCGAGCGTTTACGCGCAGGCCGTGCAGATCGAGAAGGAAATCGAACTGCTGCGCCGTCATTTCAAGAGTGCGGCACAGCCAGCGGTCGCTCCTTGGGTGGTCGAGATCCAGCCGCGCCATGTCTGGCAGATGTCTTATATGCTGCAA
>CAXNNH010000094.1:0-6709 GCA_964203325.1 Burkholderiales bacterium
CATCCACGGTCCTGCCACAATCAGGACGATGAACATTCCGACCAGCTTCGGGATGAAGGACAGCGTCTGCTCGTTGATCTGCGTGGCGGCTTGAAAAATACTGACAATCAGACCGATTACCAAAGCGGCTAGCAGCATTGGAGCGGACAGAGTCAGTGTCATTTCAATGGCCTGCCGACCGATATCCATAACTTTTTCGGGCGTCATGTGCCAAAACTCTGGACGAGGGAGCCAAGCAGCAGGTGCCAGCCATCGACGAGTACAAACAACATCAGCTTAAAAGGCATGGCTACCATGACGGGCGACATCATCATCATACCCATCGACATCAGCACGCTGGCAACGACCATGTCGATGACCAGAAAGGGAATAAAAATCATGAAGCCGATCTGGAACGCAGTTTTTAATTCGCTGGTCACGAAGGAAGGGATCAGTACGCGCATCGGAATGTCGTCGGGCGATTCAAGCTTGGGGATGTTGGCCAGGCGGGCAAATAGTCCGATATCCGACTCACGCGTTTGCTTGAGCATAAATTTGCGGAGAGGGATCGCGCCGCGATCCAGCGATTGCAGAAAAGTAATTCGGTTTTCCGACAGCGGCAAATAGGCGTCGGTATAGATTTTGTCGAGTGTTGGCGACATGATAAAAAACGTCAGGAATAGCGAAAGTCCAATCAGTACCTGATTCGGTGGTGACGTTTGCGTACCCAAGGCATGACGCAACAAGGAAAGCACGATGATGATGCGGGTGAAACTGGTCATCATCAACAGCGCTGCCGGAATAAAGGTCAGCGAGGTGAGTGTCAGCAGTGTCTGAATCGACAGGGTATAAGTTTGACTACCCGCCGGACCGGGAGTGCTGCTCAGGGCAGGCATGCCGCCCACTTGTGCCAAGGTCTGTAGCGGAAAGATCAGCACTAGCAGTAGCAGCCAGAAGGTTGGCTTATTTGGCATCGTTCCCGACTTCATTTTTGTGCTCTATCATCTGCTTTAGCCATTGTCCAAAAGGTTTTTCTCCGACATCGGTTCTAGGAACTTCGCCTTTCGGCATGGAGTGCAAGGTACTGATCTGTCCGGGAGCGATGCCTATCACCAGCCATGTATTGCCAACTTCGACCAGGACGATGCGCTCTCGTGTGCCCAGCATCAAGCCGCCCATGATTTTCAAGGGACCCTGCCCGGCCAAACCCCTGGCACTACTAAACCTGCGCAGCAAGTAAGCAGCCAGGAACAAGAGTGCGAGGATAAACAAAAGGCTGAGTACCGTCTGCAATAATGTGCCCGCTGACAGGCCCGGCGCTTCCGTCACCGTACCTTCTGCCCATGCGCAAGCAGGTAGAACGGCGAGGGGGGCAATAAGTGGGCGGCCCTGGGTCAACCGTGCGCATACTGAGCGCAGAGAATGTGGCAAACGTGGAGAAAAGGTAGAACGCGGAGAAATCAAGAGTATCGGCCAAGGATCAAAGTTTGGCCGCTATCTTAATTCAAGCCGGGTCGTAGAGGAACAGGAGTCTTTCGAGGCGTAGCTGTCGTCGTCTGCATTCGCCTCACCCTGATCGTGAATGCTGCGCTTCAGCGCCCAATCTTGCGCATGCGTTCGGAAGGGGTAATGATGTCAGTGAGTCGAATGCCGAATTTGTCATTCACGACGACAACCTCTCCCTGTGCTATCAGGGTGCCATTGACCAGCACATTCATCGGTTCTCCGGCCATGGCATCAAGCTCAACGACCGATCCGTGCGCCAACTGCAGCAAATTTCGGATAGTAATCTTTGTCCGACCAAGCTCGACAGATATCTGGACCGGAATGTCCAGAATCATGTCAAGCTCATTCATCATCGTCGCTTTGCCACCTTCTTCGCCGAAAGATGGAAATATGTGGGCTGGTTGGGCCTGAGCAGCAGGTGCCGATTCGGAGATCGCCTGTTCGGCCATTGCTGCAGCCCAGTCATCGTCCGCACCGGATGCGGCAGCGAAATCATTATTATCTTCTTCAGCCATTAAATACTCCGATTGCTGGCTCCGGGCCTTCAGAGGCCAGGAAGCGCTCTATTTTGAGAGCGTATTGCCCCCCTTGTTGCCCATAACGACACTCCATCAGAGGAACGTCGTCGACATGGGCGACGATAAATTCCGGAATGTGAATTGGAATGACGTCACCCGCTTTAAGTTTCAGTATTTGCCCAAGCGTCACTGTACTGGTTCCCAATTCGGCGGCAATTTCAACCTCGGCGTCCTTCAACTGTTTGCGCAACATAATGATCCAGCGCTTGTCGGACGAAAGCTGGTCACTTTGCATCGAGCTGTACAGTAGATCCCGAATCGGTTCGATCATGGAGTACGGAAAACAGATATGCATATCTGCTGCCGAGCCGCCGAATTCCAGCGAGAAGGTCGTCGAAATAACGATTTCCGATGGGGTCGCGATGTTGGCAAACTGTGAATTCATCTCGGAACGAATGTATTCGAAATCAATACCATAAACCGGTTTCCACGAACGTACGTATTCCGTAAAAACGACGCCGAGCAGCCCTTGAATAATGCGTTGTTCGGTCGGTGTAAAGTCTCGTCCCTCAACCCGGGTGTGAAAGCGACCGTCGCTGCCGAACATATTATCGACCACCAGAAAAACCAGGTTTGGGTCGAATACGAAGAGGGCTGTACCGCGCAGCGGTTTGGCAGACACCAGGTTGAGGTTGGTCGGCACCACCAGATTGCGAATGAACTCGCTGTATTTTTGTACGCGGATTGGACCGACTGAAATTTCGGTGTTGCGATGCATGTAGTTAAACAGTCCGATACGCAGATAACGCGCAAAGCGCTCGTTGATAAGTTCGAGCGTCGGCATCCGGCCACGCACAATACGTTCTTGCGTACCAAGATTGTAAGCGCGTACTTCCCCGCCGCTTTCTTCTTCCTGTTCTGGCTCGTCGGCCTCCCCGGTAACGCCCTTCAGTAGGGCGTCTACCTCGTCCTGCGAGAGAAAATCGGCTGTCATCGCCGCTTTACTGAATGATGAAAGAGGTGAATAGCACTTCCTTTATCGGTCCTTCACCTTTTTTACCTTTTGACGACGGCTCAACGACGGCATTCATAGCATCGAGTAGTTCTGCTGCCAACGATTCCTTGCCTTCCTTGGTGATGAGCTGGGAGGCTTTTTTGTCAGAGAGAATCATCATTACATCATTGCGCAACTTGGGCATGTAAGTTTTTAGCTCGTCAGCAAATTTCGCATCCGGTACTTCAACAGAAATGATCAATTGTAGAAATTGATCTCCCGCTTCTGGAATCAGATTGACGGTGAACGCTTCCAGCGCTACATAGACGGGCAGGGCGTCTTTTTCGCCCTTCTTCTTTTTCGCCGGCTTGGCTTTTTCGGTAACAACTTCCTCCTCGTCGCCGTGATCTGCGTTTTGGCCCATCAGCAGGAAGGCTGCCGCGCCTCCGATGCCGAGTACCAAGACAACGACAGCGATGATGATAATAAGCATTTTTTTACTTTTCTTGGGCGCTACTCCTCCGCTTGCGTCAGCAGCTTTCGTGTCCTTGGCCATTTGGGAATCCTCCGCTTGTTTTGTTCAGTGTCAGTGCGCGCAAGGTCTTACGCTTTTTTCAGGTCAGTCGTACTCATTTTTACGCGCTAGGCAAACGTATTCACCAGCCCGTTAATGCCTTGAGCGGTGACGGCTTGACCTGGCAGCGTGCCCGGCAAATCGGCGCCAAGTATAGCGTTATCGGCCCTCAAGCGGGGTGAGCCTTGGCGGGCCTCCTGATTTTCCATTTGCTGACGGGAAGATTCACTTCCGACGTTGGATTGACCGAGCTGGATGCCGACATCCGCCAGCATTTCCTTTAGTCGCGGCAGGGCTGCTTCGATAGTTTCGCGGACTTCGGCGTTTGTGGAAACGAAAAATGCATTGGCGCCGTCTTTGCTAAGGTTCAAAGAGATTTCTATCGGCCCCATGTCCGGGGGGTTGAGGGTTATTTGTGCGCTCTGCTTATCGTTGCTCGCCAGCCACACAATCTTCTGACTAAAATCGTTCGCCCATGCCGGGTCACGCAAAGGGGTTGCAACTTCGAGTCGCGATTGGCTGGAACTGCCGCCTGATCCGTGGGCAGGGTTTGCCACGACACCTTGTCCATTGGAGGTCGGAATTTCTGTGACGTGTAAGTCACTTACCGTGATTTCGGTCGGGGTAGATTCGGTTAGCGAAATTAGCGGTGGCATGGACTCGGCAGGGGCGATCTTGCCCAGAGAAGTCGTGTTAGCGCCACTGACTTCGGCGATGACTGCTTTGGGGGGCACAGGCTCGACAGCGCCAGTTTTGCCAAGAAAAGTAGTATTGACCGCGCTGATTGCGGGGGCAGCAGGTTCGGTAAGGATAGTGTTGCCAAGAGCGGCGGTGTTAGCGGCGCCGATTTCGGTAATGGCTACTTTTGGGAGCGCAGGCTCAGTAGGGGCGGTTTTACCAAGAGCGGTGGTGTTAGCAGCGGTGATATCGGTGACGGCTACCTTTGGAACGAGGGATTCGACAAGGGTGGTTTGGCCAAAGGTGGGGGGGCGAGCACTGCCAATAGTATTGCCAATAGTATTGCCAGTCGCGCTACCGCTCGCATTTGTGGCTAACCTGAGCAACGCGGGATCGACGGTTTGTGTGTGGGTGGCGGTTATATCGTTCGCCAGAGCTACAGGAATTTTAGCGTCATTCCCTATTGCTTGAGGCAGTTGCGCCTCTGTTTTGGTCCGAGCCACGTCGGTGCCGGCAATTATTGCCGCTTTGCCGCCATTGGTAGCGCTATCCGGCAAGGAGGAGCGACTACTGCTTGCCGCAGTATTTGTGCTTGGCATCAGGTTGAGTGTAGATCCTGTCAGTGCAGCCGGTTCAATACCGAGCTCTTGTGTTACCGATACGCTACTCGTCTGCATCATCTCAATCTGGCGAGCCTGTTCCGAGGTAGCTAAACCCAATGTAGCTAGCAGCATCGAAGCGTCCTCGGGGCTGGCTGCGTCCTTCGTAGGCTCATCACTAGCGGTCAGCCGCTCGCTGTCTTGGCTCGGCAGCAAGCGCGAGTCCTTGAGCAGATCAGTATTGGCCGCCAATTGACCGAGCAGCAAGCTGGCAAAGTCCGTTCCTGCAAGCGCCGCATCGGGGGCGAGTGGGCTTTGGGCGCCTGTTTTATGGGCGGATGCTTTGGTCAGGAGAGCGATGGCAACGGACATGGTCGTTCCTCGAAGGCGAATGTTGTCAGTGTGTGAAGCACACAACGTGCCAGACAAGGGTCAATAAACGTCTTCGTTTTCGTTTCGACGGGAAGCAAATTCATCCTGCACTTTTTGATCGCCGCGCTGCTCGCGTGCCATTTCGCTGGTCCGATGCCGCTGCGATAAAGTATCGAAGGCTTTCAGTTTGGTGCGTTGCTGCCGCCAGTGCGTCTGGCCGGCGGCTGTATTCGACGCTTGAACGACGACCGCGCGCCCTTGCTGGGCAATGGCCTCGTCGATGCGGTTAAGGAATTCCCTGTAGTTGCTCCAGTCGAGCGGATTTAGGCCGTTTTGCGACGCTTGCTGGAAGCGTAACGCATATTCGTCGCGATACTGGGTAAGCATTTGTAATTTACTCTGCGCGTCCTGCTCGGCGGCGATCAGCCGCGCCAGACTCAGCGTGGCCTCGTCGGTGCGCTTTTGCATGATGTCAAGAACAGCTTGTAAAGCGAAAGGTTGGGCCATACAGATACCTGTCTAAATTTTTTATTGTCGATTTTAAGCGCTTAGGGAGATGCTAATTTATTTACTTTTGTCATTTATAGGATAGTGAGGAATATTTAAAATCAACAATTTAGATTTCTCGCTTCACTCGAAATGACCATTAATCAACGCCTCCTTAGCGCGCTGCGCCGAACAGTTTGAAGAGATCCTGAATGCTGCTCTCAAAATCCGCACGCTGGAAAAGATTTTGCTGCAAAAAACTCTCAAATCTAGGATTCAAGGCAATGGCCTGGTCGAGTAAAGGGTCGCTTCCCGAAACGTAAGCTCCTACGCTAATGAGATCGCGCGAACGTTGAAAACGGGAATAGAGCTGCTTGAAGCGGCGGATCTGGTCCAAATGGCTAGGCTGAATCAGGTTAACCATGGCGCGTGAAATCGACTGTTCAATGTCAATCGCCGGGTAGTGCCCGGCATCGGCGAGAGTTCGCGAGAGCACGATGTGTCCGTCCAGAATGGCTCGGGCAGAGTCGGCAATTGGATCTTGCTGATCGTCGCCTTCGGCCAGCACCGTATAGAAGGCGGTAATCGACCCGCCATCGTCGCCGCCATTGCCGGCACGTTCGACCAGTTGCGGTAAGCGGGCGAAAACGGAGGGTGGATAGCCACGCGTGACTGGTGGTTCGCCAATGGCCAGCGCGATCTCGCGCTGGGCCATGGCGTAGCGGGTTAGCGAATCCATAATCAGTAGCACATGCCGCCCCTGATCACGAAAATGTTCCGCAATACTCGTCGTGTAGGCGGCCCCCTGCAGGCGCATCAGGGGGCTGACATCGGCCGGCGCCGCGATGACGACCGAGCGACTCAGTCCTTCTTCGCCAAGGATCTGTTCGATAAATTCCTTAACTTCGCGTCCGCGCTCGCCGATCAGTCCAACGACAATAACTTCCGCTTCGGTGTAGCGAGCCATCATGCCGAGCAACACACTTTTACCAACCCCGGAACC
>CAXNNH010000095.1:0-6668 GCA_964203325.1 Burkholderiales bacterium
GCGAGAAAACAAATTTTTCATCCTACTTCGGCGCACACATATTGACCCCCTCGCCAATCCAGCCGGAGGCTATGGTTTGTTGATAGGCGGCGACATTGCTGGTGATGCGGTGATTAGAGTCTTTGCCAAGGGCATAACCATTGTTGTAGGCACGATAAACCGGCACCAAATTGCTGGGACACTGGCCATTGCTGGGTTGTGTGGTGGCAAAGTCGTAGCTTTCCAGTGTCCAGCTCTTGGCGATTGGATTAAAACCGGCAACGAGGCTGGAACATTCATTTTCGTCAGCGGTATAAAAATGCGAGTTAGGGCCGAACGAATTGCCGTAGAAACGGCAAACCGGGGTGTTGCCGCCGGCCTTGAAGGTATACCCGGTTCGCTTCCAGGCGCCCATTGCTCCGCTATCGACCATGGCTTGCTCGACGGAATCGGCGGTAATGAAATAGTTGTTCAGTCCGGCGTGGTAGAACTCAACCACCGTCGTGCCCGATACGTAGGAGCCGCGCCGATAGATGGTGGCAACATCACCGTCGGACAACCATAGCGTTGCTGCACCCGAGGGCGTCATGCTATCGGCAGCCAGCGCTTGACGCCACAACGAACTTTCACTGGCGGCTTGGGCATCGTAACGGGAATAAACAATGGCCGAATCGTCGCCGGTAAACGTGGGGAAGCCATAGCCTTTTTCCGTTTGAGCGACTGCCTGCAGCTTGTTCGTCGTCAGGTTAAGGATATAAATGGTCGAATTTTTGCTCTTTTCGTCATAGGCATCGAAGACAAGACGATCGTTGTGTACGTGACCGAGTGCCGGATTAGCAACGTTTACTCCATCCTTGGGCGGCAGAATGCTCAACGTTACACCGCTGGCAATATCGAGCGCATACATGCTCCATTGCGTAGATTTGGTGCCATCGCTCATCACCGTTTCGGTGACACCATCGTAGACCAGGCGGCTCTTGCCAAAATCGAAAGTCATCACGTCAGCATAGAGAATCGTGTTCGTACTCCCGGCATCGGTCGCCGCCACCTTCAGTTCGATTGTTTGTGAATTACCCGTCGATATGTCGATCAGGGTAATTTTGTTATCCGGTTTGCCGCTGCTGTCGAGCAGCACCAGAGCGACCGTCCGTGCCGAAGGCGACAGGGCAACGGAAGAAAACGTATTGGGCATGCCGAAGCAGGAAAGGTCGCTAGCATCGGTGTAAACCAGACAAAAATCATTGTCGGCACTGACGAAGGCGGCAAAGCTGCCGTCGCCGCTGACCGATACCTTCTCATAAGCCAACGCCTTGTTTTTCAGCAGGGAGGTTCCCACGACGCTATCGCCCAGTGCCGTTTCACGTCGAGCGAGCTGCCAGGCATCGTCTTCCCAATACAAAAGCAGCGTCGAGTCGGCGCCGGCCACCGTGGGTATTGGTGCCGGAGGCGGGGTCGGGGAGGCATCGAAAATTTCAACGGCGTCGAATGCCTGCGCAGTTTTTAACGCTTGCGCAGACCCCTTGCCAAACAGCTCTTCGGCCGAAACAATCGCTGCCAGACGCGCATCGATAAACTGCGATTTCGGTGTCAGATGCGCCGTCAGAGCGCGGTAGAAAATACGTTCGGCATCGCGAATACCGATAGCGCCGGTCAATCCGGCGGCCAACAGATAGAAGGCGTGGTTGATGATACTGCTATTGATATGTACGCCACCAGAATCATAATTGGTGCATTTGCTAAGTAAAACATCGGTGGGTGGGATGAACTCGCTCATCTTGGCCGGATACGCGTGGGGAGTGCCGCAATTAAAGGTTAGTGCGTGCGGATCTTTGAAGTTGCGCATGGGCGCACTCAGATCGCTGCCGATGATCCAATCGTTTGCGCCTCGGGTGCGCGCCTCCACCGCCTCGCCCAGAATGTCGGCAAGCGCCTCGTTCAAGGCGCCGGACTGGTTTTTATATTCGAGGTTGGCCGAGCTGTTGATCACGCCATGCGTCACTTCATGCGCGACAACATCCAAGGCTTTAGCATAAGGCTTGCCATCGCCAAAAAACATGGCTTGGCTACCCGAACTCCAGAACGCGTTTTGGTAGCCGGCGCCATAGCGCACCACGCTTAACATCCCACCGCCCTTGCCATCGATCGACTTGCGCTGGTGCCGTTCCAGATAATAGTCATAAACCTGCGATAGGCCGAATGCCGCACTGACCGCATCGGCCAGCCAGCCCGAGCTTGCCGCACCGGAGATGACATTCGACAAGCTAGGATTGCCGCTGGGTGGACTCCCGGCGGGCGTGTGCTTGGCATCGCCAATTACAATGGCCCCGCGCGTCTTGGAAAAATCCGGCGGCGCCGATGTCGGGTCATACATCGACTTGCTGGTATCGAACATGTAATAAGTCGATCCGCTTTGATAAACCTTCAGCGGTCGGCTGACATTAAACAAGTCGACACCCGACCCCGACACTGCTCCGGTCATGCTTTGATTGTACGAAGTCAGCATCTCGCCGCTCATCGCATCGATGACGATCAGCCAATCGCTATCGGCGGAGATAGACAGTTCGATCTTCCAGGCGAGTTTTGCCACGCCTTCGTCGGTTGCGTAAAAAATCAGGGCGACTTTACCTAGCGTGCCGGCCTCACCGCCGCTCACCGCCGACCGCGCCAGCGCGATGGCTTTGTCCTGCGCAATCGTCGGTGTCGTCGCCGCGCCGGAATCGCTAGGTGTCGGCACATAGGCACCATTGAGCAGATCGACATTGCCGCTCTTGTCCAGATGCACCACCGCTTGCGCCGGCCAAACCGGCAAACCACGGTAGTGCTGATCGAAACGTAAATGGCGCCGGCCAAGCTCATCGGTATGACTGCCGCTCAAGGAAAATTCATTATCGGGTTCATTGATTTTCAGCAGTTTACGATTGACGCGCAGAAACGACTGCGCCGTAGCCGCATCGCTTTCTTTGGCCGAATGGAGAACATCGCCCTTGATTTGCCGCACCGCGCCGGTAAGCGCATGTAGCTTTAATTCGACGGGAGAGGCCGCGCTTGCTTGAAGCTGTGTCAGCGCATCCATTTGCGGCGCCGAAAGCGTTGGCGGCGCTTGCCGTGCCTGAGCGGTCTGTATCATGCGCGTCACCCGCTGCGCAATTTCAGACGACTTGTCGGTAGCGCCTGATTCCCCAGGAGCCACGGTAACCGTACCCACCGGTAACACGTCGCGTACCACCGAGGCCGGCGCAGAGACCGCCATTTCCTTCCTTTTATCCGCTGCGCTTGCCGGTAAGCCCAGGAAAACGGTGGAGGCGAGAAACATCAAACCCAGGGCGCGCCTAGAAGGCGGTGCCACGAAAGCGGAACGCCCTGTCGCCCACAGCACCGCCGTTATCGAGCGCAATCGAACTCCTGCATGAATTTTGAGAGAATCGATTATCCGCAGTTCACTCACCACACTTCTACACATTTCACCCCTCCTAATTTGTGCTTTGATAGGTTAAAGACTGTCATTTTCCATGGCATTCTAAGGGATGAAACTCAGGATGTTCAAACGTCCGCCACAAAGTCGCTTTGGTTTTGTTTTACACGAACACACTCGCAGCCCAGCAGAAGCCGGGATTCAATAGCATTTTTCTATCGCTGACTTAGTGGTAATTCATTGGACGAATCTTCAGTGCCTCGCCAGAATAGGAACCGTCAGCACAACGTTGAAAGCCAACATCGCTGCCGGCACGCGTAGGGAAGAGAGATTCCGAATCTGGATCTGTCCCGACTGCGGTATTCCGACCCTTTTATCAAGCACACAAGGAGAAAGATCATGGATATTGGCATCGAGCAAAAAGATAGAGCACAAATTGCCGAGGGATTATCGAAGCTGCTGGCCGATAGTTATACCCTCTATTTGATGACCCACAACTTCCACTGGAACGTCAAGGGGCCGATGTTCAACACCCTGCACCTGATGTTTATGGGCCAATACACCGAGCAGTGGAATGCGCTGGATTTGATCGCCGAACGCATTCGTTCCCTCGATTTCCCGGCACCCGGCACCTACAGGGAGTTCAACGCGCTGGCCTCAATCAAGGAAGTCGAAGGCGTACCGAAAGCCGTCGAGATGATCAAGCTGCTGGTCAATGCCCAGGAAGCAACGGCACGCACGGCGCGCAGCCTGTTCCCGGTGGTGAATCAGGCCAATGACCAGCCGACGATGGATCTGCTAACCCAACGCCTGGAAGTGCATGAAAAAACGGCGTGGATGTTGCGCAGTTTGTTGGAGGAATAAGGCATGCGTGCGCGCTTCGAGAATCCCTCTGGATTAACGCTGGGTTGTGTCCTGACTGGTGAAGCAAGGGCCAAAAAACAGACTCTGAGTGCAACCCTTTGTGCTGGCTTGGAGTGCGCTTTTTGTTAACTTTCTCCACACGCATCCTCTGCAAGCCGCGCCGATAGGCGATCTACAGACAGGCTGCCCGGAGAGGCCCTGTTTACGCCATTCTTCAGCCTACCCCCCTGTAGATCGTTTATCCATGCGGGTCTTCGAGCACCTACCAAGAAATGGGCTGCACATTGCCCCGAGAAAAATAACCGCTGGGGTCGCCTGCGCCTCTCTCTGGAACAGCTTGACCGATACGCACGAATCGACTTAGAGTGCGCCACAGTCCGCTTGGATAGCGCGTGCGGTTTCCGACAACGCTGGACTCCGAACACTTCGGTGCAGCACCCGCCCTGGCCAACCGTTGAAATCGGCATGGCCCCGTCAAAGCAGTAAAGCAACGAAAGGAAAGGATTTCCGATGATCGGCGGCGGCGCTTTGACGGTACGGGCCGGCAGCGTCATTGCGACGATGGTAGCCGCCTCTATCGCCTTGGCATTGCTGTTGGCGTTTCTCAAATTCGACCGAAAACTGCAGGATGTCACCGTCGTCCGCTTGGCGATGGCGGCGGAAGAAGTTCGTCGACAAACTGAAACCGGCCTGGCCCTTGGGCTGGATCTAGCTGAGTTGGAGGATTTAACCGACGTTCTGCAACGGGCGGCGCAGACGCGCGATGTTCTGCGCATCGATCTGTGGGACGAAGGGGGGCGAGTCCTGTTTTCGTCTGATCCTGCGCTGCTGGGTACCGTCGCCGATAAAACGGGGTTGGAAAACGACAGCAGCGGACATTATCGTCGTCGCGTGCATAACGAAGAATTGACGCTGACCAGTCGCCTGAACAACAGCTTTGGCCTGACAGTTGGCGATGTTGCCGTCCATGCGACCTTGGCGGCGCAGCGACGGGAGTTGAAAGATGTGCGTCGAGAATTGCTGCGCTCGTCGGTTCCCTTGATTGCCTTGGCACTGGCCGTCACGTTACTGGCTGTTGGCCTCACCGTTCGTTTGTCGAGCGCTAGCGCGGCGCGCAAGGAAGATGAGAACAGCCACGAAAATAACGCCAAAGAGTGCGACAAAGAGAGCGCCAGCGAGTTGCACTTGACGCTGGAGAAGCGCTTGGCGGCAGCTATTGCCCGAGCCGAGCACGCTAGGCGCGAGGACGCCACTCGATGAAACACGATCCGGTTCGCACACTGGTCTTTCGCCTGACCAGCGTTACCTTAGCCGTATTGCTGACCTTGTCGATACTGGCGATGGGGTCGGCGCTCAATAGTTTTGAACGGGTACTGCTCCCCGAACTGCGGCTAAAAGCGGTCGCGGTCGCCGATGTTCTATCGCGACAAATCGACCGTGCGTTAAACTACGATATTCCGCTTGACCAACTGCCCGGCTTAAGCGAGGCGATCAAGCTCGAAGTCGCCCATCATGCCGATATCGCCTACGCCAGCATCGAGGATTTGAGCGGACGAACCTTGGCTGCCTTTGGTCAACCGCCGAATGCGCCAAGCGACGACGACATCGTTATTTCCTTGGACAGCCAGGGGAAAAAAGTGGCCACCCTGCGCCTGAGCATCGATCCGGCCTATAGCGCCAAGGTAACGCTCGATTTAATGCTGGAAATCGCCTCGGAAATGCTCGTTTCGGTACTGATCGCCTTTGAGGTGCTGTTGCTCGTCGTCCATCTATCAATGGCCAAGATCAATGCGCTGCGCCATGCCGTGCAACTGGCCGAAGCGGGCGATTTTCGCGGTCGAATCCTGCCAATGTCCGGCCTCCTGGGGCCAGTGGCCGCCGCATGCCAGGCCATGCTCGATAGCGTCAATCGCCGATTCTCCGGCGATGCCGGGAAAATGCCCGACGCCGTAAGGACGAGCTGGCGCTTTCGCGCCGGGGGAGAAGCACCACTGGCACCCCCGGTCAACCTCGTTTATCTCCGGCTGCCGGTCTTTCTCTTCTGTCTCTCGGAGGAGCTGTCGCGGCCTTTCATGCCCGCTTACGCCCAAAGTCTCGCCCCTACCGCCCCCTGGCTGTCTCCCGACCTGGCGGTCAGTTTGCCGATTACCTTATTCATGACAGTGTGGGCACTGTCGCAACCGTTTGGCCCACGCCTATCGCAAAAAGTAGGCCGCTGGCAGGCTTTTGCCGGATCGGCGGCCCTCGCCGCGCTGGGGTTAGCCATGACGGCCATTACCGACAGCTTGCTCGGCTTGCTGCTCTGGCGTTGCGTCACGGCATTGGGCTACGGTGTGGTATTGATTACGGCACAAGGCATCGTCGTCGATCACACCACAGCCACGAATCGGGCCAGTGGGCTAGCGCTGTTCAT
>CAXNNH010000096.1:0-6665 GCA_964203325.1 Burkholderiales bacterium
GGGAGCGCCAAACAGAGAGGCTTCGTTGCGGACGATGAGCATACAAGCACGGACTCCTCTGGAAGCCGCGCCAATAGGCGTTCTACAGGGTGGCTGCCCGGAGAACCACTGTTTACGCCACTCTCCAGCCCACCCCCTTGTAGAACGCCTATCCATGCGGGTCTTCAGGCAGAAGCTTCGAGATATTGATTGGCGTCGGGTACAGAAACTTCGGCGAGCCTGCCATTTAATCGGGCACCGTCATCGGTGCAACAGGACTCGGCACTTGGCCGGATTGCTTTGTCTGCTGCGCTAACCAGCCGCCGATCCGCCGCTTGGTGGCGGCCGAGCCGTACTCGGAAAGCATCTTCTTGAGGAGCTTCTGATCAAAGCTAGCCAGCTTGCGTTGGGCATGATCGAGAACCTCAATTTCATCCTCGGCCAGCTCGGCCAGGTTGTTGAGCATATCGACCAGCAGAAATTCCGGCGTCACCTGCGCCGGCTTGGGGAAGCGATGCTTGACCCGAAAATCATAGGTGCGGTTGCCGAGCTTGAATTGGCCGTGGCGCTTATGGTTATAGACCACGGTCTTGTTGTAAAGCTGGGTGGTGCCCAGCCGCAACGAGTTATAGACGCTGGGATTGAAGCTCAGAAAATTCTTGTCACGCAGGAAAGTCGCAAGCAGGTCTTTTTCGTCCGGCGGCACTTCACCGAATACATTCGTTTTGGGCTTGAAGTACAGCCCCTGCGCCAGCTTGCGCAGCGTGCCGGCGCTCACCAGTCGCTGCAATTCGCGATCAATACTGTTTGAATAGGGAAGCAAATCCTCACGGCGATAGACCTTGCCGGCACGGACATGCCGACGCAGAAGATTAGAGCCTGAAGCCGCAGAATCGAGGCGTGTCATGACTATTTCCTCATTAAAATTTCATGCAATCATACGCCCGATTGATGCACCCACTCTAACTGATCCGCGCCCGTTGACCGGCCTTGATGACCTCCAGCAGCTCGGCCTTGAGCCGTGCGAGGTAGGTTTCAACATCGGCTTCGGTTTCCAGGTAGAGGGTTGGCGAAAGATCTGCCGCGCGGATGACCTTTGAGAGCTTCGGCGCGACGCTTTTTGGCCCTGTCGTGAGGACGGTTGCCGTGGTCGTGGCCCCTGAATCATTGGCGACCCGCACTGGCGTTAGTGTGGTCGGCTGGCTGGCCTTCTCGATGACGATCATCGCCTCGTCAAGCAGCGTACCGGCCTGCTCTTGCAGGTACATGATCTTCGGAATGCTGGATAGTCCGGCCACCTTGTTCTTGAGTTCCTGCAGCGCCATCAGCGCCTTGTTCCGCAGATCCGCCGTGGCCTGAACCTGATCCAGCGACTTTATTACTTCAGCGATTTTGACGTCGATGGATTTTAGCGCCCGTTCGCGCTTGTCCTGGGCGGCCGCTTCATTGATGCCTTCGACCGTTTTGACCAGCGCGTCGATGCGCGGGATGTGGCTGTACGGCGCCGGGTTGTCGCGGATCGATTCCAGAGCGGCCAGGGCGGCGGCCGCCACCGCATCTTTTTGCAGGACTTCCCGGTTATCGACAAAACCGGCCAGGGCGTCGAGCAATTTGCTCCAGGTCGGCAACTGTGTTTTGTAGAAGCTGACGATGTCGTGGATGTCTTCACTGGCATTCAGCCAGTCGCTCTTGGCGGCCAGCAGGGTTTCGATGAATTCGAAGGCGTCGCGAATCGCCTGTTGTTGGCCGATACGGGTGAGGGCCGCGTTGATGATGTCCTTGCCGGGGTGGTGCTTGATCGAGGCGGTCTGGACGTAGCCCTTGAGGTCGGTCTGCCAGTCGCCCAGCGCCGACCGGTAATCGGCGACCAAGCCATCGGTCTCTTCGCGGGCCATCTTGGAGAATAGATCCTTGTAGAGACTCCGCGCCCGCCGGATCGACTCCGGGTCCGACACCTTCTTTTTCAGAATGGAGATCTGCTTGAAGCGGACGGATTTGGTCAGCGGGTCGGCGGCATGCTTTGGGTCGAGATCGTCACCCTCGCACAGCAGCTTGATTTCACCGGCCATGTACAGGCGGGTCACTAGCAGCACGACTTCCCATTCCGGCTTCCAGCCCCAGGGAATGCCCGTGAAGCGATCAACCACATCGGACAACAACACGCGCTCGACGCTGGCCTTGAGGTGCAGGTATTCCCGCAGTTCCTTGAGGGCGAGGGGGTTGCCTTCCTCTCCGTTTAGACTAAGCCCACGCTGGCCGATGTCGTCGGATGCCAGTACGGCCTTGATTTCAGCAATGGGATCGTTCTGCCGACTCTTGAGGAAAGGCAGCTTGGTGTAGGTGTTGGAGATCAGGTAATTGACCAGCTCGTCGAGCAGCGTGCCCGTGCTCGCGGCTTTGATCTGCGGCTTCTGGCCGAGGGCATAGAAATCACCGGCCAGCATGATGTCGCCCAACTGGGTAACGATGCGGGCGCGGCGATCACGATTCTCTTCCTTGCGATCCGACAGGATGCGTTTGAGCGTGGCGGGCGCGTTGCTGGCCTTGGGGCTGTCGATGAACTTTTCGATCTGCAGGTAGAGAGTCAGCTCGATGTCGAGGCGATCACCTTCGGCTGTCCGGATCAGCGCCCGGCCACCGGATTCGGAACTGCGCAGGATGCATCTGGCTTCGCTGAGGGTTTCGTAGTCGTCGCCGAGCGGGGTAATGATTTCCAGGCTAAGGGGATGGCTGGCGTTTTTCCAGGGCGCGCCGTCGAGCAGCCGGTTGAATTCATAGTCGGCCCTGGTGTCCTTGTGGCGCACCTTGGTCTGCCCACTAAGAATGTCGTCGTAAAGCAATTCACTCAGCAGGCGCCATTTCTCGTTGGAGGAAACTTCCACATGGCCGATTTCGCGCGCCACGTCGCGCTCTTCATTGGTCAGAAAAAACCAGAGGTCGCCATTGCGGCTAACCAACCGCTGCTTTTCGAGACGGGCGAGACTTTCCTGTATCTGTCGCTTGAGTAGCAGCTTGTCGGCGTCGACTTCATAAACACAGAGCGTAACCAGGTTATCGACGTTTGGTTTGACGATGTCCGGGATGTAGCGGATCAGGAACATCCCCTTGAGCAGCTTGATGTCGTAAGGTTCCAGCGCGGCATTGCCCGGCGCTTCGTCGATTGAGCGCTTGGCGCTGGTGTCGATGAAACTTTCAATCGAGGGGTAGAAGTCGTAGAGCGGTACGAGGGCGTTGATTCCTCGGTCGGCATTACGTACGGTAGCCGACTGGAAGGCGTCGAGCAGCGAACGCTCCCCTTTGGAAAGGTGCTTGCCGGTGGCGCCGACCTTGCGGATCGATTCGAAGATCTTTTGCAACAGTTCGAACTGATAGGGGGCAAACGGGTAACAGGCGACGAATTCCGCTGCGTCCTTGTAACTTTTCATCGTCACCGAGTTGCCGACGAAGGCCAGTTGATTGTTGATGATGTCGCCTTTTTGCTCGAAGCAATCGCGCAAGGCCACATGCGCGGCTTCGGTCTTCGCCAGCAAGCGCTCGCCGATGACTTCGTCGGTGTTGGAACTGGCGAGCGAAAGACGGGTGTGAAAGCGCCCCTGAATTTTCGAGAAGTCCTGTGACTTGGCTTTGTTGGCTTCTCCAATGGCGGCGTCGATGTCTTCCTGGCTGGTGACGATGACCCAGGCTCTGCCCTTGCAGAGCGTACCTAACTGCTCGGCGATGGTCTGCAGGGTGAGCATCAGTTGCGTGTTGTCGCCGATGAACTGACCGACCTCGTCGACCAGAAAGACGATGCGGTGACCGGGGGGTTGGGTCGCCAGGTAGCTCTGGATCAGCTTGGCGAGACCTTCGATGTTGATGCGGTAGGTCTCGCGGGCGTTGTCGAACCAGGCGGCAGCGGATTCCTCGCTCTGCTTGAGTGCTTTGGCTAAGGCATGGACGACATCGTCGCGTAGAAAATCGACGGCATCGCGCTCGGCCCCCCAGGTCGAACCATTTTTGTCGGCGAATGCTGTTTTGAAGACCTCGTAAGCCCCTTTGCTGACCAGATGACGTTCCATCTCGGCAACGTGCGGCGCATCGCCGCTGTAGCCAAGTTTTTCGTTGAAGACGCGCAGGAAGACTTGCAGAATGACATCGCGGTCGGATTTGCTGTCGGCCTTGGCATCAATGTTGAACAGGATGACGTCCGAACTCCCTTGCACTGCTCGCTGCACGTCGGCGAGCAGCATGGCATCCTTGATCTTGTGCTCGTCAAAAAATTGGGCCGCTCGCTTGGTCGTTCCGTCCTGCGGATTCACCGCTTCGATATTTTCCAGCAGGTAGGAGAGGATCTTGATGAAGTGCGATTTTCCGGAACCGAAGAAGCCGGAAACCCAAACGGCCATCCGCGCCGATAGCACCGGATCCTTCGGGTTGTCGGCGGCCGCCAGAAAGGCGTCGAAAAAGCGCCGGAAATATTCGGTCAGTTGCTTGGTCACCACGTACTCGTCGAGTTCCTGCCAGATACTCTCGGCGTCGCGCTGATCGGCTTTGATCACACCATTGATCGGGCGGTCGATCGGCTTGGTAAAAAGCTCCCTGATTTTCATTTTATTTATTCCGTGTGATTGTTTGCAGGCGGCGATTTAGGAAACAAGCCGGAAGGCACGGTAGTAGTGGTCTTCCGAAAGCTTGTTAAAAAGACGCAGCGAATAGCCGTCGTACTTGCCGGGATAGAACATCACCAGCGGCGTGTCCTTCATGTGCGGATGCAGCGCCGACAATAAGGTATGGGTACGCAGCAAGGGATAGACGGCGCCAACGTTCCAGAGCAGCAGGACATCGAGGTGGGCGATGTCGTGTTGCGCCACCAAGCGTTCGGCCAGCTTGTCTTCCTTCAACACGCGACGCAGGGATTCGAGTGTTTTGGCGTCGCCTTGGGTTCGCTGCATCTCGATGGCTTTGTCGAGAATTTTGCGTTCCTCCAGAACCCCGATGACCAGGTCAAACAGATTAACGTCAGCCGCCCTGATCACCGGCTGCTGTTTGCCGAGCGCCGGCATCACGACATCCTGAAGGAAAGCACGCATGGACATTTCCTCTTCCGGAGGATAGTCAAAAATCCAGAATCCGATCTCGTTGCCAAGCCCCTGATTGGAGAGCAGGTCGGACGAGGTCAGCTTCGGCAGTATTTGATTGAGTCGCTCGTTGAAGGTTTGACTCATTGGATCATGTCCATGGTGGAGAGCACAGTGGTTTCGCCATGTCGCTTCAGGTAGCGCACGACATCGGGGTGGAGATGAGGCGGCGTGAGTCGCAAGGTCTTGGTGGAATCGACATACTTGCCCTCCGCCAGTACCCGGAGGAGCACCTGCAGCATCTTGGCCTGGGTGGTGGCGCTAAGGTTGGCAAACTCGGGATCGCGCTGCACGCATTCCGCCAGGAACGACTCCCAATCCTTGGCCGGCGAGAGGTATGGCTCCAAGCGACGAAGATGTCCTGCATAGACATCACGCAAGAAATCGGCAAGGACGCGGCTGTGCTTGATGGCGGCAGCGAACAACATCTGTGTCGCGACTTCCTGGGTACCGTCGGCAATCAGCGTCCAGGCTTCGTCTGCAAGCGTGTCGAGTCGATTGCGGATCAGACGCGCCTGACGTCGGGCCGTTGCGGGGGTCTTCTTCTGCAGGATGTTGTCGAGCGTCAGCGCCTCAAACCATTGCTCCCTGGTCGGATGCGAGAGAAGCAGTCGGGCAATTCGGCGGCTCTCCGGCAACATCAGAGAGCCGACGGATATTTCGGCGTTATACAGGGGCATCTATATCGCCCTTTCGTGGGTAACCTGGGCCAGCGCAGCATTATCGACATCGTTGAGCCTCTGTCGATGTTTCTGTCGCATTAACCACGCAGCACTGCACTTGATATGATTTTATTGGCCGAGCAGGGTCATGTGGTTTCCACAAATCGTACCGGCTTAAATCGTCTTTACTCGTTTGTTAAGGCATGAGCGAAAGTAGAGACAGGGAATTACTTTTTTGCCGGTACGGTCACAAGCACTTCCTAACCGGCCACGGCCTCCGCCAGCCCCTTTCCGACCTTAAACTTGACCACTTTCTTGGCCGCGATGGACAGGGCAGCGCCGGTCGCCGGATTACGCCCTTCGCGTGCCGCACGTTCGGCGACCTCGAAGGTACCGAAACCGATCAATTGCACAGGTTCGTTTTTCAGCAGAGCGTCCTTGATGATTTCCATCATTCCTTCCAGTACCGCCGCCGTGGCAATTTTGGATTGCCCACTTTGGGCGGCGACCGCATCGATCAGTTCAGTTTTGTTCATGGGGTGTCCTCAGTAGGGGTGGTAGGGTGAGTATGGGCGAGCACGTTTAAAATTCGCCTCGCATTGTGCCTCAACTTCCAGTGAAGCACGCGGGTAAAGGCTTCTTCAAGCCTCTTTATCGGCCCTTTCGCCGTCCAACGAGCGATTTACGTAGACTTTCCGGGTTCGCCGGGAGCAAACACGGGATGCCGTCTTTTTTCCGCAGGCGTAGTAGGTGGCTTCCTTGTGCTGCACCAGGTCGTTCAGATCAAGCCGGGACTCGACGTGATCGTCGGCGGATGGTGAAAAGCTCCTCGCCCGCCTTTAAGATCCATGAATGACTGAAACAGCCCTTGCTGCTTGCCATGGGCGAGTGCAGCCACGGCCCCACA
>CAXNNH010000097.1:0-6490 GCA_964203325.1 Burkholderiales bacterium
CAAGCCGCGCCAGTGCTCAATCTACAGAGGGCCTGCCCGGAGAGCCAGTAAACACGCCACTCTCCAGCCTATCCCCCTGGAGATCGTTTATCCATGCGGCTTCCAGCGGCGCTTCCTGGCAAGGCGCCCTTAGAGAAGCAGCGGTGCGTCGCTCAGTTCATTGGTTTTAGGGGGCGATTCGCCGGGCGCTGGGAAGCGTTGCGCGAGGATGGCGGTAATTTCGTCCAGTGCGGCCAGGGTGCCGGCCTCGAAACGCCGCTGGCGAAACGCCGCTTCCATTTTTTGGCAGACGCCCGACCAGAACGCCGGCCCGACCTCGGCGTCGATACCACGGTCGGCGACGATTTCGACCTGGCGGTCGATCAGTTGCAGATAAATCAGGACGCCGTTGTTGTGCGCGGTATCCCACACGCGCAGTTGCGAGAAAAGCTCAATGGCGCGCGCACGCGCTGTTTGCCCGTGCAGCAAGCCCGGTAGCGGCAGGTTGGCCTCCAGCACCAGGCGCAGTTCGCCTTGATGCCGAACTTCCGAAGCGCCGATCGCCGCTTCGATGGCGCGCAGAAGCGGCGGCGTGAAAGCTCTGCGCACCCACCAACCGGGTAGTAGCAGATGACGAAACAGCCGAAATAGTTGGAACCGTCGAATCGCTTGCATTACCAGTCTCCCGAAGCACCGCCACCGCCAAAACTGCCGCCCCCGCCAGAAAAGCTGTCGGAGCTACCCGCACTGGAGGAGCCGCCGCTCCACGATCCGCCGCCGGAAGTCCAGCCGCCGCCTCCTGAACTACCGGCGATCAGGGCAAAAATAAAAGCGAAAAAACCGGCGACGCCCGAAACGAGCAGGGAGGACAGCATCATGAAGGCGATAAAGCCGACCGCCGCCCCTGTAATGCCGGCGCCAAAGAAGCGGCCAAAAATGCTGCGTAGCACACCGCCCAGTACAAAAATCAGGATGAAGGCTATCGGCAACAGCGTTTCAATTGTATTGTCATCGGCCAACGAGCCGGAAGCGGCGTTTTTTGGCGCAGGTAGCGCTTCGCCGCCAATAACTTTGATCATCGCCTCCAGCCCGGCGTCGATCCCGCCGTAAAAATCGCCTTCTTTCAGTCGCGGGCTGATTGTTTCGCTGATGATGCGTTTGGCCGTCGCATCGTTCAGCGCGCCTTCCAGGCCGTAGCCGACTTCGATGCGCAGCTTTCGATCCTGCTTGGCCAGCAGCAGCAAGGCGCCGTCGTCAACGCCCTGGCGCCCCACTTTCCAGGCGTCGACCACGCGCAGCGCATACTGTTCTATGGTTTCGGGCTTGACGGTCGGTAGCAGCAATACGGCGATTTGCGCTCCCTTTTCACGCTCGAACGCTAGCAGCCTGGCTTCCAGCCGATTTTTTTCCTCGGTCGATAAGCTACTCGTCAGGTCGGTAACGTGCGCCGATAGTTTCGGAACCGATTGCAGCTCCTCCGCCCCCGCCCAGCCGATAAAGCCGATGAAACAGAGGATCTGGAGTATTGCCCGCACAGACGACATAGCAAAGCCCTTGTAGATGGTTCCTGAATTATTGCCAAATCTTTGCTAGGGAGGCTCTGTTTATTCACTTTTGTCATTTCGAACGGTGTGAGGAATCTTTAAAATCAAAAACTTAGATTTCTCGTTTCACTCGAAATGACAATTTATCAGCGCCTCCCTAGTTGTTTACTACTTCTTTCCTATTTAGCGCCACCGAAATCGACTTTGGGCGCCGACGAAATCGCTTGTTCGTTTTCAACGCTGAAGTTGGGCTTGACTTGGTAGCCAAACATCATCGCCGTCAGATTGTTCGGGAAGGTGCGCACCGAGACGTTATAGCCTTCCACCGATTTGATGTAGCGATTACGGGCGACGGTAATCCGGTTTTCGGTGCCTTCCAGTTGCGCCTGCAGGTCGCGGAACGAGGCGTCGGCCTTGAGCTGCGGGTAGTTTTCCGAAACCACCAGCAAACGCGACAGCGCGCTGGAGAGACCGGCCTGCGCTTGCTGGAATTTGGCGAACGCTTGCGGATTGTTAATCAGTTCGGGCGTTGCCTGCAGGCTGCCGACTTGGGCGCGCGCTTGCGTTACCTGCGTCAGCACGTCCTTCTCGTGACTGGCGTAGCCCTTGACCGTGCTGACCAGATTAGGCACAAGATCGGCGCGCCGCTGATATTGGTTCAGCACTTCCGACCACGCCGACTTGATCGCCTCGTCGCCGGTCTGAAAGGTGTTGTAACCGCAGCCGGAAAGCAGGCTGACGACAAGAGCCAAGACGGCCAAAAATTTGATACGCATGACGTATTTCTCCAGGGAAAGGGGATTTGAATGCTGAATCTAAGTCGTGAATCTGAATCGAGTTTCGAGTTTACAGTTCGCCTGAAATGGGGATGTGGCGTTAGATCGCAAGTGCCGCTTCTTGTTTCGCCGCGCGCATCAAGGCGCGCGCACGGCATAAGTCTTCCCACGCCTTGGCCTTGTCGGACAGCGTGCGCAGCAGATAGGCCGGGTGATAGGTGACAACCACCGGAATGTCGCGTTCGCCCGCACGGTAGGCAAAGGTTTTGCCGCGCAAACTGGATAGCGTGTCGTCCTTGCCGAGTACGGCATGCACGGCAGCACGGCCGAGCAGGACGATGATTTTGGGTTGCAGCAACGCAATCTGGCGCTCAAGGTAGGGACGACAGGCGGCTATCTCACTCGCTTCCGGGGTGCGGTTGCCCGGTGGACGACATTTCACCGCGTTAGCGATATATACGTCTGCACGGCGCGATAAATCCAGTGCGGCGAGCATCGCATCAAGCAATTGCCCGGCGACGCCAACAAAAGGTTCTCCCTGCGCATCTTCATCGGCCCCCGGTCCTTCGCCGATGAACAACCAGCTCGCCGCTCGATCACCAACGCCGAATACCGCCTGCTGACGCTGTTCGCACAAGCGACAGGCACGACAAGCGGTAACACTTGTTGCCAGCGGCTCCCAGGATAAATCGAGAACAGGCGCGGGTCCGGGTGCTGCGGCTGCAGTAACAGTTGATGCGGCTAACGCTGAGGATGGGGATAGCGGCGCAGGCACGGCTTGAGCATCGTCAGGTGCATTAGGCTGCACGGGGGCCTTGTGGCGTAATTCCCACAGGGGCGACAAGCCCATTTCCGCCAGGATTTGTTGTTTAGTCAGGTTCATGCCACGGCCTCGAATACTCCTGCTTCGCCGAGCGGGTGACTCAATACCAGAGCGTCCTCGCGCCCCTTGACTGCAGGATAGTAGGCGCGCCGGACGCCAATCTGGCGAAAACCGAAATTCTGGTAGAGCGCCAAAGCGGCGGCGTTCGATGGGCGAACCTCCAGCATGAAGGTCAGCGCACCATTTTGCCGCGCCTCCTCCATCGCATGGCGCAACAGCCGGGCACCGAATCCCCGGCCTTGCCATCTCTTGGCTACGCCGATATTCAGCACATGTGCTTCGTCTACCACCTTCATGAATACCAGATAACCGACCAGATCCTCTCCGACGCGACAGATCCGGCAGGTGTAACCCGACGATAGTGAATCGGCGAAATTGCCACGACTCCATGGGAAATCATAAACATGAAACTCGATATCCAGCACTTCGTCGATATCGGCCAGAGTCATCGGTAACAGTTCGATCTGCGGAGCGAGTAGGGCATTCATTAGGGTTTTCCACCGCGCAGCAGACGTTCAGCAACGGTTTGCGCCACCTTGTCGCGCACGTAGACGGGTACGGCATCGGCGGGGTCGATCCGTTCGCCGCTGGCCAGGCGCGGCGCGGCAAGCCGGGCGACCGCTTCGGCGCTTGGCATCAACTCGGGCATCCAGCTATCGGTGCAGGCGGACAAACGCTCGCGCAGCGCCGGGTAGGCCGCCAAACCGTTGCCGCAGGCCAGCCAGCCAGGCGAGTCGGGGAGCGGCACAGCCGCCGGTGAATAGACCCCCAACGGCCCCTGCGCGCAGCATGCGGCAAAACAAGCAAAATAAACCTCGCCCATGCGCGCGTCGAGCGCCACCAATACCCGTTGCCCGCCACTAGCCATCGCCAGCGCATCCAGCGTACCGACCGGCAACAGGGGAATGTCGTGCGCGAACGCTAGCCCTTGAGCAACGCCGCAGGCGACGCGCAGACCGGTAAAAGCACCGGGGCCGGCCCCAAAGGCGATCCCGTGCAAATCGGCAAAACCCAAGCCGGCCTCGGCCAGGGTCGCCGCGATCAATGGCAAAAGAGTCGTCGAATGGGAGACGCCCAGCGGACAGGGGCGCAACAAAACTTCGCCATCCTGCCAGAGAGCGATTGAACCGACATCCGTTGAGGTTTCGAGAGCAAGCAAATTCATGGGGGCGTATTTTACCTGCCCACAGCCAGCGGGCACCGACCCTCTTTGAGATAAAACAGCAAGATGTTTTTCTGACCTTCTTTTTCTAACCTTCGTCTACTGGCGAAATTTGCCCGACGGACAAATTATCGGCGCGGCGCGTAAATATCTCGACCGGCCTCATGAATGTCGCGTCGCAACTGGCGGCGTTCTTCTGGCGACAAACGTTGCGAGCGCTGCGTATCGGTGGGGTATCCCGGATCGCGCCGTTGAAATTGCACAGGGATTTCGCGCTGAAAATCCGGCGACTGTTGCGAAAAACCTTGTCGACGCTCGTCGTGCCGAATAAAACGCCCCTCCGGCATCGCTTGCGCCGACGGAGCCAGCAAGGTCAGGAGCAAAACCACTGGAGGTACGACATTGAGTACGCCCTTACTCATCCGTTTCACCGCAATCATTGAAATTGACACTATTAAGAACTGCCTCATTGCGCCTACAACCCAAAACCGGACATTCCGGGCGTCACAGCGCTGTCTCGTTCGACTCACTTTACGTGCGCTGCAGTGTGCTACCTAGATGTAACACATCTTTGAAAACGCCTCAAAAAACTGTAAGAATTTGTAACCGATGTTACGCGACAGCTAAAAATAGTCGGCATAAGCGAGGTGATGCAGCCTATCCCTCACCTGGAGGCGCGGGAGGCTGAGAAGAATATTACGTGTCAGATCTTGACTTATTCACAAAGCGCAGACGCAAGCGATTTTTTACATTGCAACAAGGGGTTAGCAAACCCTTGTGGCTGCAAAAAGAAACTAATCCATACAAAACAACGACTTGGTAATTTGCCCAACAAATTCGCAGTGTAAGGTAATTCCTTCACTGACAGGCACTTAGCGACCTCTCCCCGGCTTCATCCACAGACTTATCCACAGAAAATGTGGGTAACTGTTCCGTCGCAGCGGCCAGCAACAAAAACCGTCCTTTCCCTGAAGGTGGAAATCGATCCAAAGGGATCCAAAGCCATCCGGCAGTGGTTCGGCGAACGTGCTATGGATTCCCTCCTGCGCGCCCAAATCCGGCGAGTCAAATGTACAGGTTATTGACGAACAAGTTCTAAGGAGGCTCTGGTTAATTGTCATTTCGAGTGAGGCGGGAAATATAAATTTTTGATTTTAAATATTTCTCACACCGTTCGGAATGACAAAAGTAAATAAATCAGCGTCTCCCTAACATCGGCTGCTCACAACATCGGTGAGGAATCCTCTCGCCACCGATAGACGTTTTCCGGTTAGCATTCGACCATGGCTGAAAGAAAAATTCTGGTCGTCGACGACGACCAAAGATTGCGCGATCTCCTGCAACGTTATCTCAGCGAACAAGGCTTTGCTGTCAAAACGGCGGAAGATGCTGGTGCGATGGATAAATGGCTAAGCCGCGAAAGCTTCGGCTTGCTCGTACTTGATCTGATGCTACCGGGAGAAAACGGGCTGTCAATCTGTCGCCGGCTACGCAACAGCGATCCACAACTGGCGATCATTATGCTGACCGCCAAAGGCGACGAAATCGACCGCATCGTCGGTCTTGAAATGGGCGCTGACGATTATTTGCCCAAGCCGTTCAATCCGCGCGAACTCGTCGCCCGTATCCAGGCGGTGCTGCGCCGTCGCGTTACCGTCGTGCCGGGAGCACCAAGCGCCGAGGATAGACTGATCGCTTTCGGTAACGTTGAGATTGATCTCGCTACCCGTACCCTGCGCCGTGGCGAAGAATTGCTGTCGCTCACTACAGGCGAATTCGCCGTGCTCAAAGCCTTGCTGCAGAATCCTCGCCAACCGCTATCGCGTGATCGACTGATGACGCTAGCGCGTGGGCGCGAACAAGGCCCGTTTGATCGCGCTATCGATGTACAGGTTTCACGCCTGCGCAAACTGATCGAGCCTGATCCAGCAACGCCTCGTTACTTACAAACGGTATGGGGTTTCGGCTATGTTTTTATCCCCGATGGTCAGAGTCAGAACAAGTAACCCTTCCCACGTAACTCACTCTTTACCCAGGCACTCATCCTGAGTCTTAATTTTTTTCCGCGCACACTGTTAGTGCGCACCTTCCTGCTCGTTAGCCTGCTACTTTTCGTTTGCGTGGTTGCCTGGCTAACGCTTTTTGC
>CAXNNH010000098.1:0-6470 GCA_964203325.1 Burkholderiales bacterium
CGCAGCCGTTGTCGCCGTCTTGATATTGGCGGTCGCTATATCGGTCATTTGTTTGGCCATCTGCGACATGCCGTCGTAAGCCTGAGTCGAAGCTTGCAGCATCTGCTGCATGGTTGAGTTGAACACCTCACCTCCGACGGGAGCAGAAACTGCACCCTTTTCGATAACTTGCGCCGCATTCTTGGCGAAGCTGCTGTATTGCGCTTCCATTACCGAGGTGATTTCTTTTTGCAGGGTGGTGGCCAGCTCATAGACGCTGCGTGAGTACTCAAGCATCTTTTCAATGCTCGGCTGCGCGAGCGCGCTGTTTACCTTGGCTAGTTCCTGCGCGTCTTTGATACTCATGAGTTGTTGTGTGTTACTGACGCTGGAATCGAAAAACTCGCGGCTAGCGGCAAGATTCAAAGCAGCCAGCTTTTCCATGCCGCTAAAAGCAGTAGTCACCAGCGTCATCATGACTTCGGCGTTGGCTTTCTGACTGTCGGCGAGTTGTTGAAATGGTGCAAGATTCATAGTGCTCATTGATGGCTCCGTAAGTGGCAGTTGTAAAACGCATGGCGGTCAATTGAGCATCTGCGAACGTTGCTGCTCGCCTTGTTTCCGCCTGGCTGGCTTCAGATTCTAACCTATGAAAGGCAAAAACCCCCGAGCGAAACTTGTCCGCAACGGGGGTTTTTGATGCACGTTAAATTATTTTTTCTTGCTGCTTGCACCAACAGCCTTGACCGTTGCATTGGTCGCGGCGGTGACATTGGCTTCGGCGATGTCAGCAACCTGCTTGGCAGCCTTGTTCATGTTGTCGAAAGCTGAAGTAGCGGCAGCAATTGCGGACTTCACGGCAGCGACAGCTACATCGGAACCTGCCGGTGCGCTCTTGGCTGCTTGATCGAGCAGGCCAGCGACCTGCTTCTGGAAATCACCAAACTGGCCTTCGAGCAGCTTGGAAACTTCTTCTTTCGACTGAGCCGAAATTTCGTACACGCTACGCGTGTAGGCAACCGCTTTTTCGACGTTTGGCTGAGCTTGAGCTGCCTGTACCGAGATGGCTTCCTTAACATCCTTGGCACCGAGCAGAGCCTTGGTGTTGGCAACGCCATCTTCGAGCATCGAGCGGGCGGTGTTCAAGTTCAGCGCAGCGATGCGCTCAGCGCTGGCCAGCGCGGTGTTGGCAAGGCTCAACATGGCATCAACGGAAGCTTTGTTGGCGGCGGCGAATTGTTCTGGGGTCGTAAACATGGTCAGTCTCCTAAGTAAAAAGTGGGGGCAGTCAGCGCGCAATGCTCAACTCGGTATTCAACACAGCGGATCAATTCATCCGAATCGGTTTTGGTGCACTGCAGCATGGAGTGGATTATAGACGACTTCGCACCCTTGTCAAGACTTTTTTTGTGCGGCGCACAAAATTAGTGGGACAGATGTTCAAGCCTATCTGCCCCCCTTTTTATGGAATGCAACACCAACTATTTCATCGATTATTGCTTAGCCGTACTTTTGGCTTTTCCTTCCGCTTTAACTTCCTTAAAAACACTGCCCCACATGGGATGCCCGGCTTCCGACTTGCTCAACTCAAACTTGCTATCTGTGGCCAGTGCCTTGCGAAAGTACCCCCTACAGACATCGCGCTGCTTATTGGCGCAGGCCATGAAGGCGAGATACTTGTTAGCAGCCACCTTGTCAGATTTGCCCGTTAGACCAAGCGACAAAGCAGTTTTTAGGTGTTGTTGAGATTTTCTATGCTGACCGTTCTCATACGCGGTAATGCCGAGTTTTAATTCCTGCTCGGCAACAACTTCCGGAGCGGGCTCTGCCGGAGCGGGCGCGGGTACTTCAACTTTATCCGCCGGGCTAGTCGCTACGGGGGAGGCTGCCGGTTCGACCGCAACGTTATCGTTCGTGCTGGTGCTAGCACAGCCATAAAGTCCGAACAGGATCAGGAGTGCCGGTGCAAGATGGTGCATAGTTCGTTTCCTCAAAATTTGTACTTCAGTCGTTTAACTTCGCCATTTTTTAATTCGACATCGGTCGAATAGCTATTCGCACCGTCATTTCTTATTTCAACTTTATGCTTTCCTGCGCTTACTTCCAGCGAAAGCATAGGCGGCGAAACGCCCATGTTTTGACCATCTACATAGATTTCTCCCCAAGGGGAAATAGCCAGTGTCAAAGTGGCTGTCCCTACGACTACAGCAGGAGCCGTGGGTTGCGGCGTAGCGGATTCAACTACGCTGGGCGCAGCTTCCTTGACCGCTGTCACGGGAGGCTCAACATCCGCTTCTTTCGGCTTATTTCCCGACGTAAAAAAGAAAACACTCGCTCCGATCAGCAGGACGATGCCGAGCGAGGCCGTTAGCAATCGACGAGAGTTGCCGGCAGGCTGCTTCGACTCGCGTGTTGCCGCGACATTTTGCTTGGAATCTATTTGCGTAGCCACGCCCGGTGCGGCTTCCAGTGTCGGTTCCGGCAGTGAGGCTGTCGCTGCCGTTGGGTGACCAACGAAAGACTGTATGGACTCCGGGGGAGTGACTCGAATAGTGTCACGGCCAAAAATAGTATCTTCGGTTGTGCTTGGGGCGTAGTTGCCAACCGAAGATAGTTCTGGATCGGCGAGGCCTCCGACGGTCCATGGCAACCTTGGCCGGGTCCCGAGTGCATCGTAATTGCGCAGGTCAGCGGCGAATTCAGCGGCAGTTTGGTAACGGTTTTCCGGATTTTTTGCCAGAGATCTGGCCAGGATGTATTCAAGTCCGTGTGGAATGCCCTCGGCGATGAACGAAGGTAGCGGAGCGGCCTCATGAATGACGCGATACATGATGGTCGTTACCGTTTCCCCTTCGAAGGGCGCCACACCGGTCAGCAACTGATAAAGCACGACACCGAGCGAGAAAATATCGGTGCGGCCATCCACCGGCAATCCCATGATGTGCTCGGGCGACATGTATTTCGAGGTGCCGACGATCATGTTGCTCATTGTCCTCGTGCCGGTTTGTATCTGCGCGATCCCGAAATCTGCAATTTTCACACCGCCGTTATCGAGCACCATAATATTTGCCGGCTTGATATCGCGGTGTACTACTCCGTTTTCGTGGGCGTAAGCCAAGCCATCGGCAACTGCCGCTATGATTTCAACAACCCTTGCGATAGGCAGGGAGCGGTTCTTGATTATCAATTGCCGAAGGTCGCGCCCCTCAAGAAACTCCATGGCAATGTAAGCGATGTCCCCCGATTTTCCGGCATCGAATACCGTCACGATGTTCGGATGATTCAGGCGGGCGGCTGATTTTGCCTCCCGAAAAAAACGGCGCTCAAAATCATCCTCTTCGGAGGGAGAACAATCGAGTTTGATGGTTTTGATAGCGACGATGCGTTCGAGCAACGGATCGAGGGCACGGTAAACAACCCCCATTGCCCCTTCACCGAGTTTGCCGGATATTTGATACCGACTAAGTTCTTCCAGTGCCATACGACGCCCTAAAATGCGATGACGCGAATGGGTATTGACGAGATAAAAAGCGGCCTGCTGGTCGCTACCCTTCGCTTCTTCGCAGTGTAACCGAAATGAGGCGAGGGATATTTAGTGCAGAGGAAAGGTAGTTGTTTTCCTGACCCAGCCGTTGGCGATGACTCATTCTACAGACGGTCGAAATCTTGTGCGCCAAGAAAATATAATTTCGCGCAGAAGTTACCGATGCGAGAATTGATGAGTCGCCCGAGTGTGGTTATACTCGCGCCAAGGTACTGGGTATCCATGCCGGATAGCCGGACCAGTTGACCGGTCTTTCTTTTTCCACAAATCCATAAGAGGGGGTTTCAGATGCTAAAGGCTTTACGCATAATTACCTGCGCTGCCGTAGCACTCGGCTTTGCGACAGGTTGTACATCGGTAGAAGAGAAGCGTGGCGGTTCTGGTGGTGCGATGTACTTCACCGATTTTTCGGAAGTGGCCAAAACCGGATCTTTTTCGCCCAGAGGCGATGGACTCTGGACGGTAGGTCAAGTTACCTTCAGTGGTTACTATCCCGCGCAACTGGCCAAGCGCTACGGCTACAGAGGCCGTGATGAAAAGGATGCGCCAACTGCCGTAGGACAGTTGAGCAGGGTGTCCAACATCACGGTGCCAGGGTATATTCAGACTCGGGAAAAAGTCAGTCCAGGGCAAAATCCCAATTTGTTGAATGTGCTGAGTCCCTACACGCTGGGTGACTTCACGGCCGAGACCGCTGTGGTGTTTTATTCCGGAAGGGCGAGCAATTACGACGATGCGGCCGATCGCGAACGCGCTATCGAATTGCGTCGTCGGGCGGGAGCCGGAATGGTCTTTAGGTACCAGGATCCCAATAACTTCTACATTGTGCGCACGGGTGGAGAAAACGGGATTGAAGTCGGCAAGATGGTTAACAATCAGTACTCTACGCTCAAATTTGTTGAAACTGAGCGCCTGGAAAACTTTTTGGTAGCCGAGCGTTCAGCCGTGCTGCGGGTCGTGGCGCGGGGCAGCCAGATCGACGTTTATGTCGATAACAATCTAGTTGCCCGCGTACAAGACGGGACTTTCCCGATTGGCCAAGTGGGTCTGACTACTTTCCGAATCAAGGCTGCTTATCTGTATTTTGCCTTGTGGGAAGATTTTGGACCGAATCTCCCCTATTTCTAACTCTCTGATCGGGTAACTGCCTCGGCTGATTCCGAGGCAGTTTTTTTATGCGCATTCGTTTCCTTGTTTTTTGTTTATTGCTTATATTGCCAGCGATGGGTTCCGTGTGGGCTGCCGTTCCACAAACGCCAACAGTCGCCAAGCAAATTCGATCCGTCTGGCTATGGGGTGATAACGCTCACGCCACTGCGACCGATCTGCAAAAGAAACGCTACCTCTTGGAGCTGCTCGGCAACACCGCTTTACAGAGAGAGTTTTGGCATCGGCTGCTCCGCTACGGCATCAATCGCGTCTATCTAAACGTCGACTTGACGACCGATGGAGATTTCCTTTTTGTCGATCACGGCCAAGAGCTGAGTCGATTCATTAGCCGTGCCCACGCGGCGGGGATTGAGATTTATGCCTTGTTCGGGCATAGCAGTTATGCAGAAACCCGTAACCACGGAAAAATTATCGGGGAGCGGGGTTTGATCGAAGCTTTGTTGGCGTTTGGTGTCCTCAACCCTCCCGGCTTTGACGGAATTCAATCGGATGTTGAACCCTACTATGACCCGGCAACCGGTGCCGCCACCGATCTTTTGCTAACCGGCCCCCCTTATCTCGAATTAACAGCGGCCATCTCACGACGCCTGAGCAGTCATCGCAAGACGACCGGATCGCCCATCCGCTTTGAGGCCGCGATCCCTTTTTGGTACTCCATGCCAGGGGACGATGGCTCTGCCGCCAAGCAAGTCATGTTTAGGGGGCAACAAGCAACCATCGATCGGCACATTATGGGTCTAGTAGACAGTGTTGCGGTCATGGCTTACCGGGATACGGCGGCCGGTGCGAACGGCGTGATCGCGCTGTCGACGCCCACCGTGAAACTTGCTGAAAGTATGGGCAAGGAAGTACTCGTTGCCCTCGAAACGCAACGTCCCAACCCGAAATTCGGCGTCAGCTCACACATCACGCTGTTCAATGAAGGCCTGGCCGGGGTGATACGCGTCAGTACGCAGGTGTCCAGTCATTTCGCCAACAGCCCTGCGTACAAAGGCATTGCCTGGCATCACTACGAGTCCCTGATTAACCTTGGGCAGGGACGGAATCTCCGTTCCGGCCTGCTCGAAGAGGGCGTCTTATGGACGCCGGAAGCGGCCACTGGCGTGCGCTTGTGGGACGTCAGCGGCAACTACGGTGGCTATGGGAATACGAAGCGGGATAACGAAATATCGTCAGGGGAAGACGAGGGGCGTCTCGTTGTGGACGTCCAGGCCAAAGGCGGTTGGGGTGCCGGAGTGAGCCTGAATTTTTCCAGGCCGGAAGAACGGCTATTTTTTGACGGCATGAAACACACAGCGGTCTCCGTGCGCTACTGCGCCGATGTCGAATCAGTGCTGCAGGTGGCCGATGCGCGCTGGCACGATTTGGACGATTCGATTCCTCTCGGGACACTGCAGGCGACGGCGGGATTTGTCCGGGATGTAGTCTTGCCTCTAGGACGAAAGCATCCTGTTTGGGGCGTCACGGTCGGCGAAGATCCGCGTTATGTTTATTCGGGGAGCGACGAGTATGGCTGGATCGACCGTTCCCGCCTGGCCAGTCTTTTTCTACGCATACCACCGATTCAAGCGGGCCGCTTCGAGCTGATCGACCTGCGTTTTATCGACGAGGCGGCCGGAAAAACACTAGGGGGAAGCCCGCTCAAGATGCAATGTAAATTACGTGGGACGAACGGATCGTGATGACGGTACTCGCCTGGTTTTTCATCGTTTTTACGGCTCTCAACCTTCTACTCTCGTTTGCGGTGTACGGCCTGTCGATTGTCGCCCTAGCCAGG
>CAXNNH010000099.1:0-6365 GCA_964203325.1 Burkholderiales bacterium
GGCGTTCGCTGCCAGAACCCGAGCCGATAAGAAATCACGCACTTCGGCGACGACATCGTCGTAAAGCGGTTCCTGCTGCATCGTTAGCGGAGCACCCTGCATGTGCATCAAGCAGATCGCACAATCACTATTAGCCACGACTTCAAGCGCGCCAGGCATTCGCAGCGCATAGATATCATTGATCATCGCCGCGCCGTCTGCTATTGCGGCACGCATCACTTCTGGCTTATAGGTATCGACCGACAGCGGAATACCACAATCCCGCAATGCCTCCAATACAGGCAATAAACGGCTCAACTCTTCATCAAGTGAAGTCGGAATCGCGCCAGGACGAGACGATTCTGCACCGAGATCGAGGATCTGCGCACCAGCGTCAATCTGCGCCAAAGCATGCATCACGGCCCGTGACGAATTGGCCAAACCATCGCCGGAGAACGAATCCGGAGTCAGATTGACGATGCCCATAATGAGCGGGCGATCAAGAGACAGTTGGAATTTGCCGCAACGAAGCATCGGGACTCAAGGGTTAAGGTGAAACTTTCCGGAAAAAAACTGATATGAGATTATGCGAGATCGCCACAATCTGCGTCAAAATATGGCATAAAAAAACCGGGGGTGCTGAAAAAGCACTTCCCCGGTTTGATTCGACTGTCCAGTTCAGGCCGGGGCGGTTGCACTCGGTGCAGCATCCGGAGGAGTACTGTCCTTCGCATTCGGGGCGACGACCTGCGGTTGCTTCGGCGGACGAGGCGGCTTGCCCGCCATGATATCGTTGATCTGATCGGCATCAATCGTCTCAAGTTCGAGTAGAGCAGCGGTCATCGCTTCCACTTTATCGCGGTTAGCTTCAAGCAGCTTGCGCGCAAGCGCATATTGTTCGTCGATGATACGTCGAATTTCGGCATCCACTTTCTGCATCGTTGTCTCTGACACGTTCTTGTGTGTTGTGACCGAACGACCGAGGAAAACCTCACCCTCGTTCTCACCGTAAACCATCGGACCAAGTGCATCGGACATGCCATAGCGGGTCACCATGTCACGCGCTAGTTGGGTCGCTCGCTCAAAATCATTCGACGCACCGGTAGTCATCTGATTCATAAACAACTCTTCAGCGATACGGCCACCGAACAGAACAGCGATGCGACTCATTAAATAAACACGGTCGTAAGCGTAACGATCTTCCTCAGGGAGCTGCATCGTCAAACCGAGTGCTCGCCCACGCGGAATAATGGTCACTTTATGCACTGGATCGGACTTGGGCATCAACTTGGCAATAACGGCGTGGCCCGATTCGTGATAAGCCGTGTTGCGCTTCTCTTCATCGTTCATCACCATGCTGCGACGCTCTGCGCCCATCAGAATTTTGTCTTTGGCTTTCTCAAAGTCGTCCATATCCACCAGGCGCTTATTGCTGCGTGCAGCGAACAACGCTGCCTCGTTCACCAGATTCGCCAGATCGGCACCGGACATTCCCGGCGTTCCGCGCGCCAAGATGTCCGCCTTGACATCGGGCGACAGCGGCACTTTGCGCATATGCACATTAAGAATCTGTTCACGCCCACGAATATCCGGCAGTGGAACCACTACCTGGCGATCAAAACGGCCCGGCCGCATCAGGGCTGGATCCAGGACGTCCGGGCGATTGGTGGCCGCAATGACGATTACCCCAACGCTACCCTCAAAACCATCCATCTCGACCAGCATTTGGTTCAAAGTCTGTTCGCGCTCGTCGTTTCCTCCGCCGAGACCAGCTCCGCGCTGACGGCCCACTGCATCCAGTTCGTCAATAAAGATGATGCACGGTGCATGTTTTTTGGCATTCTCGAACATATCGCGGACACGAGCCGCACCGACACCAACGAACATTTCAACGAAATCAGAGCCTGAGATCGAGAAGAATGGCACTTTGGCCTCGCCGGCAATAGCTTTAGCGAGTAACGTTTTACCCGTTCCCGGATTACCTACCAACAAAACGCCTTTGGGAATCCGACCACCGAGCTTCTGAAATTTGGAAGGATCACGCAAAAATTCAACCAGTTCTGAAACCTCTTCCTTGGCCTCGTCACAACCGGCTACATCGGCAAAGGTAATGGTATTGGTCGACTCATCCAGCAAACGCGCCTTACTCTTGCCAAACGAGAAAGCACCGCCACGACCACCGCCCTGCATTTGACGCATGAAGAATACCCAGACGCCGATCAACAGCAGCATCGGGAACCAGCTAACGAAAAGACTCATCAGGAAAGACTGCTCCTCCTCCGGCTTGGCCTCGATCTTGACGCCATTTTTAAGCAGATCGGATACCATCCACAGATCTGGCGGTGCGTAAGAGGTAATTCTTTTGCCCTCGTTGGTTGTCGCTTTGAGCACGCGCCCCTCTATCACCACCTTGACGATATGCCCTTGCTTTACCTCTTCGATAAACTGCGAATATTCCATCGCAGCTTGGGTAACCTGGCGACCATTAAACTGGTTAAAAACAGTCATCAGCACCAGACCGATAACCAGCCAGACCGCCAGATTCTTGAACATATTATTCAATGCTGCACCTCTTCTTCGTTGCAAACATGGAGAAATTCCCGACACCGCATAATCTTGCCACAATTTTGCATTTTAAACCGATTCATTCCCCATACATCAAAGAGAGAGTCAGTAAAATCGGCTGCAAACCGTCGAATTGTTAATCCTCTCTAAGTACGAACGCTCAACTTTCCGGCCTTTCAATTATTTAAATCTTTAACTATTCTTCAAACCTTTTCCCAGCAAATACACTTCAGCGCTACGGTCCCTCGACGCTTCTGGTTTTCGCGAAACGACAGTCCTGAATACAGACTTCATTTCTTGCACAAACTCACTAAATCCGTGCCCTTGAAAAACTTTGACTAAAAATGCACCTTCGGGTTTCAGCCAGTTCCGTGAAAACTCCAAACCCAGCTCTGCCAAATATATAATCCGTGCCTGATCGGAATCTGGAATACCCGAGATATTGGGGGCCATGTCCGAAAGAACAAGCCCCAATTTCTTACCTGACAGCATCGACTCCAAGCGCTGAAGAATTACTTCTTCACGAAAATCTCCTTGAATGAATTCGACCCCTGGTAAAGGCGCCATCTCTAGCAGGTCAAGCGCAATGACACGACCTTTACCATTCATCCGTTGAGCCGCCACTTGCGACCAACCACCTGGCGTCGCACCCAGATCGACCAATATCTCGCCAGAGCGTATCAACCTATCTTTATCATCGATCTCCATTAGCTTGAACGAGGCGCGTGAGCGATACCCCTCGGCCTTGGCGCGTTGCACATACGGATCATTAACATGTTCGCGCAGCCATGCATTGCTCGTTCTTGTTCGTTTCATCGCCTCAATTTCGGTAAAATGCGTTTTTTAAAAAAGTCTAATACAAGGTTTTATCTATGCTCAATCTCACCTCCGACAAACGCCGTTCCTTGCGCGCTCAAGCTCATGTTCTGAATCCCGTTGTCTCAATCAGCCAGAACGGACTATCGGAATCCGTACTTAATGAGATCGCTGCCAGCCTTGCCAGTCACGAACTCATCAAAATTCGCGTCTACAGCGATGAACGGGGGGTGCGTGAACAATTTTTAACGAGCATTTGTGAGCAACTGGATGCTGCACCCGTGCAGCACATTGGTAAACTTCTTGTCATTTGGCGTCCTGCTGCGGAAGATAAAGCCCCGAAAACTCGTCGTAAACGCTCTGAACCACGCCGTACCAAACGCAGCTTTCAAGGAGCTTCGCGGATCTGAACCCTGTATTTGACTAGGCACTAGATAAATGCGCAGTATAAAAAACAGTTCTTCTGCCTATTTCACGTTGCGCCCTGCTCCCAAAACAAGCGCAAAACCGAGCAGACTCTGCGCCAGATAAAGTACGCTAGCTATGCCGTGCCACATAGCGAAGCGGTCATGCAGCAAGCTCTCCATCACGTCGCGGGGAAAAGCGTCTGCCTTTAGTTGTACCATCAGCGGCTGAATACCAAAGAGGGCTATTTGGGTGAGTAGCAGCATCACAAATACGGCCCAGAATCTCCAGCGTTTGAACACTGCCCAACCCATGCTAAACAGCATGAAAAGTAGCATATAGACTGCACAGCCGATACCTACCCAACCCATCAAAATAAATAGCTTTCCTGCCAGCATTCCGGCCAACTGTCGATCAGCCACCGCTGCAAACAGGGTTGGTGTCACAAAATAACCGATTACCCACATCCCACCGACCCACAGGGTCAAGCTCACTGAATACAAAGACTCAGCCAAACGGTGCACAGAACTTACTCGTAACGTACATCAAGAATTTCATATTCACGAAGTCCACCGGGCGCCTGCACTTGAGCAATATCACCAGCAAATTTGCCGATTAGTGCCCGTGCAATCGGTGAGTTGATAGAAATTTTTCCGCTCTTGATATTCGCCTCATCCTCGCCAACGATCTGGTAGCTGACTTGAGCGCCTGAATCCTGATCCTCAAGATCCAGTGTCGCCCCAAAAACACAGCGCCCATCCGCGTCTAACAGCTTAGGATCGATAATTTGAGCATTCGACAATTTGCCTTCGACTTCCTGGATGCGACCTTCGACGAAACCTTGGCGTTCCTTGGCGGCATCGTATTCTGCATTTTCTGAGAGATCGCCATGCGACCGTGCCTCGGCAATGGCAGCGATGACGCTCGGGCGCTCCACCGTTTTCAGTTGATGCAGTTCGATACGCAATTTTTCAGCGCCGTTGACAGTCAGAGGTACCTTACTCATTTTGTTTGCTACCAAAGCAAAACCGCCGGCACCTGAAGAACAGGCATTACCGGCGGCTTGGGGTTGATCAATTAAGTTGTGCGTGCAGACTCTGGATCGAGTAGACCACCAGCTCGCCGCGATTTTTAATGCCTTCGGCAGCCGCCTCCGCTCCCCAGATCGTCGTATACATCGTCACGCGCGCAGCAAGCCCAGAAGTACGAATCGAACGTGAGTCGTTAATTGCCTGCCGCTTTTCGTCTACCGTGTTGATAATAAGGACAATTTCATTATTCTTGATCATATCAACGATGTGCGGTCGCCCTTCGGTAACCTTGTTAACGGGCGTCACAGCAATGCCCGCCGCCGCAATTGAGCTAGCAGTACCTTTTGAAGCAAGCAGTGTAAATCCAGCCGCACGCAGATCGCGGGCTATATCGATAGCTTTTGATTTATCCGACTCCTTGACGCTAATGAATACCTTGCCTGAAGTTGGTAATCTAACGCTTGCCGCCATCTGGCTCTTGATGAACGCTTCGGCAAAAGTGGCACCTACGCCCATTACCTCACCCGTGGATTTCATTTCCGGACCAAGAATGGTATCGACACCGGGGAACTTTGCGAATGGAAAAACCGCTTCCTTTACGGAAAAATAGGGGGGAATCACTTCCCCAGTGACGCCTTGGCTAGCAAGGGACTGACCTGCCATGCAGCGTGCAGCAATTTTTGCCAATTGCAAACCGGTCGCTTTTGAGACGAATGGAACGGTGCGCGAAGCACGAGGATTAACTTCGAGGACGTAAACCACATCGTGCTGGATGGCAAACTGCACATTCATCAAACCACACACATTGAGTGCCTTGGCCATCAGTTTGGTCTGCCGACGCAGTTCATCCTGCACATCTTTCGAGAGCGAGTAGGGGGGCAAGGAACAAGCTGAATCGCCGGAATGTACTCCTGCCTGCTCAATGTGCTCCATGACACCGCCGATGATCACCTCTTCGCCATCGGAAAGTGCATCGACGTCGACTTCACATGCATCGTTCAGAAAGCGGTCAAGCAGCACCGGCGAATCATTCGAGACCTTCACCGCTTCGCGCATGTAGCGTTCAAGGTCGCGTGGCTCATGGACAATTTCCATAGCACGGCCACCCAGCACGTAGGATGGACGTACGACTAGCGGGTATCCGATCTCGGTGGCCAGACGGAGGGCATCTGCTTCAGTACGCGCAGTACGATTTGGCGGTTGCTTCAGACCTAGATCCTGTAGCAGTCTCTGGAATCGCTCCCGGTCTTCTGCAGCGTCGATCATATCGGGTGAAGTACCAATGATGGGCACACCATTGGCTTCGAGATCGCGTGCCAGCTTGAGCGGTGTTTGCCCACCGTACTGTACGATGACACCAACCGGTTTTTCAATGGCCACGATCTCGAGTACATCTTCGAGCGTCAGCGGCTCGAAGTAGAGACGATCAGAGGTATCGTAGTCGGTCGACACAGTTTCTGGATTGCAATTAACCATAATCGTTTCATAGCCGTCTTCGCGCATGGCAAGGGCGGCATGAACGCAACAATAATCGAACTCAATGCCCTGACCGATGCGGTTCGGACCACC
>CAXNNH010000100.1:0-6339 GCA_964203325.1 Burkholderiales bacterium
GCGAAGAGCAGCATTTCGACCAAACGCCCATCGCGATCGCCTACTTTGTAAGCTGCACCAAAAAAATCGGCCAGCGCCGAGACGTACACCAACGAGGTGTCCTGAAACAGGATGATGCCCTGTGTCAGCAGTAGCGGCACCATATTGCGGAAGGCCTGTGGCAAGACGACCAACCGCATGGCTTGCCCGTAGTTCATGCCCAACGCACTGGCTGCCCCCATTTGCCCTTTCGGCACCGACTGGATGCCGGCACGGATAATTTCCGAGTAGTAGGCGGCTTCGAATAAGGCAAAACCAGCAATCGCCGAGCCGAGACGCATGTCAGTACCACGGGGAAAACCGAACAGGCTTTCGAGCAAATGCGGAATGATCAGGAAGAACCACAGCAAAACCATAACCAGCGGCACGGCGCGAAACAGGTTGACGTAGCCCGCCGCGAACCACGATAGCGTCTTGATCGACGACAGGCGCATGATGGCCAGCAGGGTACCCCAGACGATGCCGAAGATAACAGCCGTGAAGGTAATTTCCAGCGATACGACCATCCCCTGCCAGAGGAAGGGGATGGCACCGGGAATCGAAGACCAGTCGAATTCGTACATCTTACTTGCCTCCAAGATAGCCGGGAACGCGCACGCGCTCCTCAACCCAGCGCATGCTAAACATCACGACTACATTAATGATCAGATAGGCTAGTGTCACCGCAATAAACGATTCGTAAGGTTGCGCCGTGTAGTCGACCAACTGTCGGCCCTGTGCCGCCAGTTCGAGCAGGCCAATGGTCGAGCAAACGGCCGAGTTCTTGAAAATATTGAGAAATTCGGAGGTCAGCGGCGGCACGATCAGGCGAACCGCCATCGGCAGCATTACGAAACGATACGTCTGCGGCAGCGTGAAGCCCATCGCCAGGCCGGCATTCTTTTGGCCGGGGGGCAACGAGTTGATACCCGAGCGCACCTGTTCAGCCACGCGGGCGCTGGTAAATAACCCGAGGCAGACCATTGAGGCAAGGAACTGCTGAACAATCGGATTGCTCTGCTTATAGGCGTTGCCCAAGCTAGTCGGCAATAACTCCGGCAACACAAAATACCAGAGAAAAAGCTGCACCAAGAGCGGAATGTTGCGAAAAAGCTCAACGTAAGCGCGGGCAACGCCAGACAACCATTGGTTCGGGACGGTACGCAAAACACCAACCACCGCGCCCAGAAGCAAGGCTAACAACCAGGCGGACAGCGATAAAGCAATAGTCATCTTGAAGCCGTACAACATCCAGCCAAGGTAGGTGTCTCCACCGGTCGCCGACGGTTGCAGAAAAACACCCCAGTTCCAGTTGTAACCCATCGCTTCCTCCCTCGGTTGCAACAGCCAGCCCGCGCCGGGCGCGAGCCGGATTTCAGGCCAAGACGCTTATTATTACTATTCGTATGCCTTGTCGTTCGGCGATTTGTAGAGCGACTTCATGGCATCGGACAGCACGAAGGAGAGATTTAGCCCTTTCGGCGGAATCGGTTGCATGAACCATTTTTCGTAGATTTTGCCGGCCTCGCCCGAGGTCATGGCCTTGGCCAGAGCATCGTCCACGACTTTCTTGAAGGCTGGGTCGTCCTTGCGCATCATGCAACCATAAGCTTCATACGATTGCGGCGTGCCGACCACTACCCAATCGCTGGCGCGCTTGGCTTTGGCCATTTCGCCGTAAAGCAGGGCGTCATCCATCATAAAACCAACCGCACGGCCGGTTTCCAGGGTCAGGAAGGACTCGCCGTGATCCTTGGCACTGATGATGCTCATGCCCATTTTCTTGTCTTCGTTCATCTTGCGCAGCAGACGCTCGGAGGTGGTACCAGCGGTGGTGACGACATTCTTGCCGGCCAGATCCGCGAAGTCTTTAATGCCGGCATCTTTCTTGGTCATCAAGCGGGTGCCGATGATGAAGATGGTATTAGAGAAATTGACCTGTTTTTGACGTTCGGTATTGTTGGTGGTCGAGCCGCACTCAAGATCGATCGAGCCGTTTTGAATCAGCGTAATCCGGTTAGAGGAGGTAACCGGCATCAATTTTGTTTCCAGCTTGGCCAGTTTCAGTTCGGACTTGATGGCATCGACGGCCTTGAGCATGAGTTCATGCGAGTAACCGATGACTTGCTGCTTGTCGTCGTAGTAGGAAAAGGGGATCGACGACTCGCGATGACCTAGCGTAATTGTTCCGGTTTCCTTGATTTTCTTCAGGGTATCCTCAGCAAAAACTGCGCTCGAACACAGGGTGGCCGCGAAAGCAGCCGCAATCGCCATACGAACTGAATGCTTGATCATTTCTTATCCTTGACAATTATCAATTAAAAAGATTACCGAACGTCCAACCGGACACATTCTATATCGCACGAACCCGGTTCGTGTATAGAAAAAACGCCGCTTTGATCCATTAGAGAGCATTTTTATGGTGGCTACGCAGCGTGGACCTATCTTCCGGCAACAGCGAGACTTGGCACGAAAGCTGCTAAATGCGCTTGCACCGCAACGAACTGCGCAAAAACCGATGCATCGAGCAGAAATAGGTGCTTGACCGGCAGAAATTGCCGTTTCGGGCGGCAGTCTTTGCCGGCAGCTTAATCTTAGCGCCGAGTCGATGTTGAGTTTGACGATTTATTGAATTGCTTATTAAGTGTGGAGGTCGTTATGTCCGTTCCAGGTATCTTGTTAAATGTGGGCCTTGGCCTGCTCGGTGCCCATCAGGCAGAGACGCGCAGTAGCGTCAAAGAAGGCAAGCAGGATTTCGAGCAGCTCCTCGAATCCATCCAGAAAGGCGACTTGGCTGCCGCGCAACAAGCGCTGTCAGGGCTGCAGCAAGCCCAGGCGGCCGTGCAGGGCAATCAACCCGCCGCCGCTACCGGCAATGCGAGCAACGCTGCTGCGACGACCGCTAGCAGCCCCTTGGCTAAAGATTTCGCTGCCCTCGGTTCTGCACTCAACTCGGGCAGCCTGAGCGGTGCGCAGGATGCTTTCGCGAAACTGCAGCAAGACTTCGAGACCCTGCGCCAGAAAGGCAGCCCGTACGGCAGCTCAGGTCACGCGGCCGAGGTCTATTCCATGCTGCAGCAGCTCGAAGCGGCGGGCCTTGGCGACTCGGCAACGGAAACTGCCAGCACCCGCATTAACTCTTTCGTTAGCACGATGGATAAGGTTAACGGAGATTTTGGTGCGTTCAAGCAGGCGCTACAGTCTGGTAATCAGCCCTTGTCGCAAGATGCACTGACCCGATTGTTGCAGGATCTACGGACGTCGAGTCTGCTAGGCAGGTCGCCAGCAACTACGGCGACTACAGTTTCGGCGACCGCTTGATAGACGGTAACTGGAAATACAGACTGTTACATTTTTGGGAAGGCATGAAACACACTTTTGCGTTGTCGCCACTACAATCTGTGAGTTACTGATGTTACGCAGCCATGCCCTAACCCGGACGCGCTGGAAGACAACCGTAAGCCTCCCCGCCCCGTCATTCCCGCGTAGCCCCCGCCTTCGCGAGGGTGACAGGGAATCCAGGCGGCGGTGGTTCGGCAAAGGTACTATGGATTCCCGCCTGCGCGGGAATGACGGAGTTTTTGGCGACGGCTGCGTAACATCAGTGCGTTAGTTGCGGCATTAGAGGCACTCAGCGGGATTGCTGCAACTTGGACTGTTCGGTCAATGTATGAAGTTCAGGGATGAGCACCATGAATTCGATCAAATCGGCAATCGTTCTCCTGCTACTGACGGGGATGGTTTCCAGCAATGCGTGGGCGGATCGTGGGGGTGGGCATAGGCGGGGTCACAGCCATGGTCATTTCGGCGTGATCGTCTCCCCCTACTGGGGAGCTGGCTATTACGGATCACCCTTCTACTACCCACCTGGCGGGCTTTATACCCCTTACCCTTACTATCCACCCGTTGTGGTCGAACGTGCCGATCCTCCCGTGTATATTGAGCGACAGACGGCAACACCGGCGCCGGCCGAGTCACTACCGGGAACGCTGGAGCACGGTTTCTGGTACTACTGCCCGCCCCGTCAGGCCTACTATCCCTACGTCGAAGAATGCCCCACCGGCTGGCAGAAGGTCGCTCCGCAGCCAAGCAGCAAGCCGTGATTGCAAAGGATAATTCGATGAACAACGTCTCTACCGTTTTTGCCCTGACGGGCGTGGGCGTACTTCTCCTCGGCGGCTGCGCCAGCCTACCTACTGGCCCGAGCGTCATGGCACTGCCCGGTTCCGGTAAAAATTTCGCGGAATTTCGCAACGATGACGCTGAATGCCGGCAATTTGCGTATTACGAAGTCGGTGGTGCGACGGGCGATCAGGCGGCGACAGAGGCCGGCATGCGCAGTGCCATCGTCGGAACACTCATTGGCGCCGCTGCGGGCGCGGTACTCGGTGGACAACGCGGTGCCGGCATCGGCGCAGGTACCGGATTACTGGTGGGCAGCATGGCGGGCGCTGGAGCCGCCCAGCGTTCGGTCTATGGAAGCCAGCGACAGTACGACAATGCCTACGTCCAGTGCATGTATTGGAAAGGGCAACGGGTTCCTGTTTCCGGCGATTTTTCGCGCAGCAGCGCGCCGAACCCTGTCCGTATGCCCCCCGCACCCAGCGCTGTTTCTTTGCCACCGCCCCCCGATTACGCACCGCCTCCTCCGCCACCTCCCGGCAGTCCACCTCCGCCCCCTGTTCGTTGAAGCACCGAACGGCAGCACTCACCTAAGACGATGACTATTAATCCGCTACGCTACACGATACGTCCCGGCAATCCTGTTGCACATACTTTTGAAGTGAGTTGCACCGTTGCCCTACCTGACCCCAATGGGCAACGCTTTGCCCTGCCGGCATGGATTCCCGGCAGCTATCTGATTCGCGATTTTGCGCGGCACATCGTCGCCATTCGTGCCGAGGCCGCTGGCAAACCGGTTCGGTTAAGCAAAATCGACAAACATACCTGGCAAGCCAGCGCGCTCGGGAAGAACACTGCGCTGACGCTTACGTGCGAAGTCTATGCTTGGGATCTTTCGGTACGTGGCGCGCATCTTGACCAAACACATGGCTTTTTCAATGGCAGCAGTGTGTTTTTGCGTGCTATCGGCCATGAAACCGCGCCGTGCCTGATCGAACTGCAAGCGCCGCTCGGCGAAGCCTACCGCGACTGGCGCGTGGCGACGGCGCTGGAGCCTGCGCGTGACGTGCTCGGTGCGGCCCAGCAGCACGGTTTTGGGCTATACCAGGCGGCAAATTACGATGAACTGATCGATCATCCGGTGGAGATGGGAACATTTGCCCTGCGCAGTTTCAACGCCTGCGGCGTGCCGCACGCCGTAGCGATCACCGGCCGACAGGACTGCGATTTTGAACGGCTCATCGCCGATCTAACGCGTATTTGCGAATGGCAGATCCGTTTCTTTGGCGAACCAGCGCCGATGGAGCGCTACGTCTTTCTGGTCACCGCCGTCGGTGAAGGTTACGGCGGCCTCGAACACCGGGCGTCGACCGCGCTGCTCTGCTCGCGCGACAACCTGCCTTACGCCGGCATGGAAGGTACGCCAGAGGGTTATCGCACTTTTCTGGGCTTGTGCAGCCACGAATATTTCCACACCTGGAACGTTAAGCGCATCAAGCCGCTCGCCTTCACGCCCTACGATCTCGACCGCGAAAATTACACCTCACTGCTTTGGGCCTTCGAGGGTTTTACCTCCTATTACGACGATCTGGCATTGCTTAGAAGCGGCACAATCGCCTTAAAGGACTGGCTGGAACTGACGGCAAAAACGATGAGTAACGTGCAGCGCACCCCCGGCCGCTTGCGGCAAACGCTGGCCGAATCGAGTTTCGACGCCTGGAGCAAGTTCTACCGCCCGGACGAGAACTCGCCAAACGCGGTCGTCAGCTACTACGCCAAGGGCGCGTTGCTGGCGCTGGCGCTTGATCTGACACTGCGCAAGGCCAGCCACAGCAATATTTCACTCGACGACGTCATGCGTGCGCTCTGGCAAAAGCACGGAAAAACAGGTATCGGCGTCGCCGATGAAGATATCCGCTTGATTGCCGAACAACTCTCCGGGCTAGCACTCAAGCGCTTCTTTGCCGACGCCTTGCACGACACCTGCGAGTTGCCACTGAAAAAATTGCTAGCGCCTTTTGGCCTGAAAGTGCAATGGGAACCCGCGAAGACTCCCTCGCTGGGCATAAAAACGGTCACTGAGGGCAACGAGGTAAAACTGGGCACCGTCTTGAGCGGCAGCGCGGCGCAGATGGCCGGCCTTTCGTCCGGTGACCTGCTGCTGGCCATTGACGGTCTGCGCGTCACTCCCGCGACGTT
>CAXNNH010000101.1:0-6246 GCA_964203325.1 Burkholderiales bacterium
CCTTCCTCCATTGCAATCGGGGCAATCAGTTTAACGGTCATCTGAATATTATCTCCCGGCATGACCATTTCAACCCCCTCTGGCAGCATAATGGCTCCCGTCACGTCGGTCGTCCGAAAGTAAAACTGTGGGCGATAGTTATTGAAGAACGGGGTGTGTCGCCCACCTTCATCTTTCGATAGTACGTACACTTCGCCCGTAAAGTGCGTGTGCGGAGTGATTGAACCGGGCTTGGCCAGAACTTGGCCTCGCTCCACATCTTCGCGCTTGGTACCACGAAGTAGCACACCCACGTTATCACCTGCCTGGCCTTGGTCGAGCAATTTCCGGAACATTTCCACGCCGGTACAGATGGTCTTTACCGTGGGTTTGATTCCAATAATCTCAACTTCTTCGCCAACCTTGACGATACCGCGCTCGACACGTCCCGTAACAACGGTGCCACGACCGGAAATAGAGAACACGTCTTCTATAGGCAACAGGAAGGGCTTATCTACTGCACGCTCAGGCGTCGGAATGTAGGAGTCCAAGGCGTCGGCCAAGGCCATAATAGCCACTTCTCCAAGATCGCCCTTGTCACCTTCCAGCGCCTTGAGAGCCGAACCTTTGATAATCGGCACATCGTCGCCAGGAAAGTCATATTTGCTCAGCAGCTCCCGAACTTCCATTTCGACAAGCTCAAGCAACTCAGCGTCGTCGACCATGTCGCACTTGTTCAAGAACACAATCACGTACGGAACACCGACTTGACGAGCAAGCAAAATGTGCTCGCGGGTCTGCGGCATCGGGCCATCCGCCGCTGAACAGACGAGTATCGCTCCGTCCATTTGGGCAGCACCGGTAATCATATTCTTGACGTAGTCAGCGTGCCCCGGACAGTCAACGTGCGCATAGTGACGATTTGCGGTTTCGTACTCGACGTGCGCTGTATTAATCGTAATCCCGCGCGCTTTTTCTTCAGGTGCCGCATCAATTTGGTCATAGGCTTTCGCCTCACCACCAAACTTAGCCGACAGTATCGTTGTAATCGCCGCCGTCAGCGTAGTCTTCCCGTGATCTACGTGACCAATCGTGCCGACGTTTACGTGCGGCTTCGTCCGTTCGAATTTTGTCTTAGCCATTTACAGCACCTCAAAAAAACATTACAAGTCAAACGACTCTCGGGATAAATTTGTGGTGCCCATGGGCAGGATTGAACTGCCGACCTCTCCCTTACCAAGGGAGTGCTCTACCACTGAGCTACATGGGCTTGCACTTGCAACTTTAAACAGCCTAAACCAAACATGAGCGGGTGAAGGGAATCGAACCCTCGTCTTAAGCTTGGAAGGCTTCAGCTCTACCATTGAGCTACACCCGCAAAACCTTTTACCCGCAGCACAAAAAAACTCGCGCGTCATGGCGAAATATTTGGTGGAGGGAGTAGGATTCGAACCTTCGAAGGCAGAGCCGTCAGATTTACAGTCTGATCCCGTTGACCGCTTGGGTATCCCTCCAAATCAGAGCGAGAGATTTTAGTAGTTCCCCACAAACCTGTCAAGTATTTTTCTTGCTATCTAATGTTTCGCACTCGCAGCAAATGTCCGTATGAATTTCGGCATGGCATCGACAGGCATTGAACTTTATACGGTTTATATTGGCATCAGCAAATGATCCACGGCAACGGGGCTGATAGTAGCCTCGATAAATGGTGCTTTTCTAAGCGGGAGTCTCACTACAAGCTGCTCGACTTCAGCCTTCCGGTTTGTGCTGAATGTACTATTTCATGCCATCGACTGCGCTAGAAAGTTGACGGCGCAAGTCGTCGGTCGATTGTCCTTGCGCTTCGATCAGCCGAATTTGGCGCACGAGATCGGAAACCTCAGCCGGCGTTGGTTTTCGTTGCGCAGCTTTCCCTGGTGCCAGCGGTTTTGCGGTGTTCTTTGCCGATTTTTTATCCTGCGCGACAACTTCGGCACGCTCGGCACCGGGCTGGTTTCGCTTGGCGGTAATCACCAGAGATTTTGGCTGATATGCCCTGGGTGCTGGGCGTCGAGCATCTTGCGGTGTAGGTGTCGAACTGCGCCTCAAAGATTCTGCAGCGGCTTGCAGCTCCTTGCGTAAACCGTCGGTCCAAAGTCCTTTGGCTTCGGCCGCCCGCATCTCGCGCAACAGATCCTCAATCCGGCTGGGCGCTGCAACGGCGCGACTCGCTTCACCGAAACTCTCTTTGGGCGCTTTCACAGCTATTGCAAATTCCTCGGGTGAAGAGATCATTTTGCCGACTCGATAGTGATCGTAACGCATAGCCAGGGTGAGCGCCGAATCGCCCCAGTCGTTTTTTACACGCGGGTCCGCTCCCGATTCAAGCAGCACCTTGGCCAAGTCTTCGCGACCTTCTCGCGCCGCCAACATCAGTGGCGTCGAGCCGTTCGGCGAACGAGCATTAACCTCAGCCCCCCGCTCAATGAGCTGCTGGCTAAGTTTGTCGTGCCCGTTGAATACGGCATAGTGCAAAGCTCCCCAGGTGAAATCGCCACGGTTAAGCACGGCCCCCCGCTCCAACAACCATTGCACTGCTTCGCCGTGCCCGCCCCAAGCGGCTAGTTGCAAGGGTTGCTCGCCATTGCGATTGGAGCGCCGGGGATTGGCACCACGTTCGACAAAAAGCGCCATCATGTCGATATTGCCGTTCCACGCAGCAATCATCAGGCCAGTCCCCAACTTGTCCGCCTGATATTCGGGGTCTAATCCCTCGTCGAGCCAGCGCTTGACCGTGCGCGTATCGCCACGCTCTACCGTAAGGCCGAATTCGATGGGATCGGGAACCTCTCCCCACGCCGAAATACTGAACAAGCACAGCAGGACAAACCAACTCTTAGCACTTCTCATGATCGAATACATCGTACTTCCTCCATGTCACCGCACAGCGAGCAAATTTTACGCTGTGTTTTGCTGCACAATATCGCCCTCATGCTGCCTCGCCTGACTCTCGCCCTAGCACTCTCGCTTGCCTTGCATGGCAGCCTGCTCCTCCCGGATGCCTTCAAGCGCCCCTCTGCCGCCCTGCCTCGTCCTGCGCTGCAGGCTTTGCTGCGCCTACCGCCGAGAGAAGAAATACCACCTGTCGATCCTTTGCTGAAAAACACGCTGGAGGCCGAGAAAGAACATAAGAAAGAACATAAAGAAGTCGCGTCTACCGTCCGGCAGCCGACGCTCGATAAAAAGCCCAAACCCGCACGAACAATAACGGCCAAGCAGGCCGTCAAGGTCGCGCAAAAGAAACTATCGCAACATCTTTACTATCCGCCGGAAGCGGTCAAACGCGGCATCGAAGGCGAAGTGCGCCTGCTCCTTACACTGACCGCCGACGGGCACATTGCCGACATCAATATCGCGGCCACGAGCGGCCATCCCATGCTCGACAACGCGGCGCTAAAAGCGGCTTACGCAATGGGCGTCTTGAGCGGTACGGAGGCGCGCGAGCTAATTCTGCCGGTTATTTTTCGACTGCAGTAAGCAAGGATGAGGAACGACGTTTATCAACCGTCTTCCCGAACTATCGGGCTGGAAGCCGCATGGATAAACGATCTACAGACCCCTTGCCTGAAGTGGCGTAAACAGTCGCTCTCCGGGCACCCCCTATGTAGATCGGCTACTGGCGCGGCTTCCAGAGGCAGTCGTTTTGCCCTTGCCACATTCAACCCATCTTTCGGCGAAACACCAAATCCCAAACACCATGCCCGAGACGCAGGCCACGCTGCTCGAATTTGGTCAGTGGCCGATAGTCGGGGCGCGGCGCAAAACCGTCCACCGTGTTCTCCAGCAACGGCTCGGCCGACAGCACTTCCAGAATCTGCTGCGCGTATTCCTCCCAGTCGGTGGCACAGTGAATATAGCCCCCTGATTTGAGGCGGCTAGCCAGCAGGGCAATCAAAGGCGGCTGAATCAAGCGCCGCTTGTGGTGGCGCTTTTTCGGCCAGGGGTCGGGAAAAAAGATATGTGCGCCGGCGAGCGTATCGGGCGCAATCATGTTTTGTAGCACCTCGACAGCGTCGTGCTGGACGATGCGCTGGTTGCTCAACCCGCCCTCGGCGACCAGTTTGCACAAGCTGCCGACACCCGGCGTATGCACCTCGATGCCCAGATAGTCGTTTTCGGGATGCTCGGCAGCGATGGCGGCCGATGTTTCGCCCATGCCAAAGCCGATTTCAAAAATCTTCGGCGCCGAACGTCCGAAGATGATGTCAAGATTCACCGGTTGCGCGATATAGGGCACGCCGATCTGGCTCATCATTGTTTCGTGGTAACGCAACTGCGCGCTGGAAACGCGCCCTTGGCGCAACACGAAGCTGCGGATATGCCCCACTCGCCCGGCGATCACCTCGGCGTCAGTGGCGTTTAGAACCTCCACTTCTGCCATGCTCAGGAACCGATGAGTCCGGTCGTCGGCGAGGAAGGATCGGCCGAATAAAACTTGCGCGGCATGCGGCCCGCCAAGAAAGCTTCACGGCCCGCCTCGACGGCCTTCTTCATCGCACTGGCCATCAGCACCGGATTCTGCGCATGAGCGATCGCGGTATTCATCAATACGCCGTCGCAGCCCAGCTCCATGGCAATCGCCGCATCGGAAGCCGTGCCAACGCCGGCGTCGACAAGCACCGGCACCTTGGCGCCATCGAGGATCAAACGCAGATTCCACGGATTGACGATGCCCATGCCGGAACCGATCAGCGAGGCGAGCGGCATGATGGCCACACAGCCGATTTCTTCAAGCATCCTGGCCTGAATCGGATCGTCGGCGCAGTACACCATCACCTCAAAACCGTCCTTGACCAGAATTTCGGCGGCTTTCAGCGTTTCCGGCATGTTCGGGAACAAATTCTTCGGATCGCCCAACACTTCGAGCTTGCACAGCGCATGACCGTCGAGTAACTCGCGCCCGAGACGCAAGGTGCGTACGGCATCGTCGGCCGTGTAACAACCGGCGGTATTCGGCAAAATAGTGAATTGTGCAGGCGGCAAAGCATCAAGCAAATTAGGCTCGTTGGCGTTCTGGCCAATGTTAGTGCGACGAATGGCGACAGTGACGATCTCGGCCCCCGAAGCATCAATCGCCGCGCGAGTCTCGGCAAAATCCTTGTATTTCCCCGTCCCGACAAGGAGACGGGAACGATAGGTCTTGCCGGCAATAGTCAGGCTGTGTGCGAGTGTATTCATCGATCTTTCGGGTTTCAAATAGGTTCAGCCGCCGCCCACCGCAACGACAATCTCAATCTGGTCGCCATCGGCCAAATTTACGTCGGCGTGGCGGCTACGCGGCACGATCTCTCCGTTGCATTCGACGGCGATGCGCTTGCCGGTATAGCCGAGCGCTTCGACCAGCCCGGCCACCGTCAAAGGTGCGGAACATGCGGGAAAGGAATCGAATTCCTGAGAGTGGCGGGCTTCGCCATTAATGGTCAGCTTCATGGGAGCGCGATTTTATCACGCTCCGGCACGCCTTCTCGCTCCGCTATAATCCGACGATTCGTCTTTCTGTTACAGCTTGTGGAGCCATTCAATGTCCCAGCGCACTACACTTCGCCCTCTGGCTTTCGCCCCGCCTCAAAACCATAACGACGTGGACGCACGGGTGTGCGCGATGATGACGGTGAAAAATGGCCGCTGGACGCTATTACCGTGAGCGGCTTCGAACACTATGAGGCCGAGCTGGCAGCGCTTGATCACGAGATCGTTCACTGGGCTGCAGTGTGCGGCGTCGACCTGACGGATCGCGCGGCCATCAATGCCTGTCTCGAAACACCGCATGAAACCTGGGCCGCCGACAAGGCGAGACAGTCGCTGCGCGGACTGCTCTTTCTGCGCATGAAACTTGAAACCGAGATGCTGCGCGAAGGGCGAGTTGCGCCTCCGCTCATCGGTTCACCGTCCTTTGAATAAGGGCCGCCGCTTGCCGATAAAGGCATCAATGCCTTCGCGGTAATCTTCGGTATCGAGGAAAGCAAACGAGGCGCGCAACTCCTTGTGGCTGAGGGGAATGTCGTGCTGCAGGCGGCGTACCCACTGTTTGTGCCAAGAGGCGACGAGCGGCGCTCCTGCGCAAATACGCTGCGCCGTCGCCAACGCTTCGGCCACTACCTCATGATCGGTGACGACCCGGGTGACCAACCCCTTGGCGCTCGCCTCGACCGCATTGAAGATGCGCCCTTCGAGCAATAGTTCCAGCACGGTCGCCGCGCCGGCCAGATGCAGCAAGCCTTCCATTTC
>CAXNNH010000102.1:0-6220 GCA_964203325.1 Burkholderiales bacterium
CTTGGATAGTTCCATGGGGCGGGCGTAGGGAGGGTAACGAAAGGCGGCGATTATACTGGATCGCCATCAAGCACCACAGGGATGCTCACGGCGGATACGCTCTCTCGTTACTTGGGTGGAACCGATTCTTCGGGCGGCAAACGAAGCTGCTGGCGTCGGACCAAAAAATTGCGCAAGGCCACGGCGACCGTCTCCTTGATTCCAGAGCGCAGTTCTTCCTTGGCGTGCAATAAGACAGTTCCAATCAGCATCGGCAATTCTGCGGCCAAATGCTGCTCAATGGCATACGCCATATCGGAGGCCAGGATACTGTTCAGCGCTTTGTCCAAATCTTCTGCAGCCAAATCGGCCCCGGCCCCCACTTCTTCGGTAAGAATGGGGAAGTCACCCTCCTCATCGCTTAACGACGGCTCTACCCTGAGTGGCGGATTAGCGATAAAGCGGCGTCGGTGGCGTACCCCCAAGGGGTTGTCGACGGAGGATAAGAGTCGAGCCGCTCCCTCTGCGGGGAGGGGCGGATCGTCACGAGCGACAGCGTCGTTAGGGCCGGCCATCAGCTTTTAGAGGCGAGGTCAAAGTACTTGATCTCATAGCCCCGATCTTTGTAATACTTCGCTCGTGCTCGACCGGCCTGTCGCTCTTCGTCGTGCTGGCCGACGACTTCGATTACGCTGGTGAAGCGAGAAAATCCCGGTGGTACTTCAGCCGAGAGGTTGATCAAGCGTTCATCTTGTGGCAATTGCTCTAGGCGGTCCGCAATCAAAACAGGAGTTTCGTTGGCAAGAGGCGAATCGCTGCGTACGTGCGGCACAAAGCCGGTCGGCGGGTGCATCCACAAGTGGCGTCCAATAGCAGCGGCAACATCGGTGTCCGGCGCATAAACCAGGACAGCCTTCCTTTGGGCGTAGGCCTTGCGGATCAGAGCGGCTGTTGCGGCAATGCGATCAACGGCATTGTGGTAAAAAAAAATCTGCGTCAATTGAGTTTTCCGCAGCGCTTCAACAGGTAGTAGGTCAGCAGCGGCACCGGTCGCCCGGTTGCGCCCTTGTCAGTCCCGGATTTCCAGGCGGTACCGGCGATGTCGAGGTGTGCCCATTCGAACTTTTTGGTAAAACGCGACAGAAAACAGGCTGCCGTAATGCTGCCACCCCAACGACCGCCAATATTGGCCATATCGGCAAAGGGGCTTTTTAGCAGATCCTGGTAATCGTCCCACAGCGGCATGTGCCAGGCACGATCATGCGCTTCGTCGCCGGCGTGCAGCAGCTCGCGCGCCAAACCATCGTCGTTGGTAAAAAGGCCGGTGGCGATATGGCCGAGGGCAACCACGCAAGCGCCGGTCAGGGTCGCCACGTCGATCACGGTATCCGGCTCAAAGCGTTCAGCGTAGGTCAGGGCGTCGCAAAGAATCAGACGGCCTTCGGCATCGGTATTAAGGATTTCTATCGTTTGCCCAGACATCGAGGTAACGATGTCACCCGGACGACTAGCCGCTCCGCCTGGCATGTTTTCGGTAGTCGGCACAATAACGGTGAGGTTGATCGGCAAGCTCATCTGTGCAACTGCCTGAATAACGCCCAGTACGCTGGCGGCACCGCACATGTCATACTTCATCTCGTCCATGCCTTCTCCTGGCTTCAGCGAAATGCCGCCGGAGTCGAACGTAATCCCCTTGCCCACCAGTACCAACGGTTTCTCGTTCGCTTTACCGCCCTTGTGCTGCAGAACGATCAGCTTGGGTGGCTGTTGCGATCCCTTGGCCACCGATAGCAGCGAGTGCATGCCCAAAGTTTCCATATCGGCCCGTTCGAGGATCTGGCAGTCCACACCCTGCTCCGCCGCAATTTTCAGCGCTGTCTCGGCCAGATAGGTGGGCGTGCAAATATTGCCCGGCAGATTACCTAGATTCTTGGCCAGGGTGACGCCCTCGGCCACGGCAAGGCCCTGCGCCAAGGCTTCCTCGGCCATCGCCAGCTCACTACGACGGCCAACCGCAAAGATCAACTTGCGCAAGGGGCGGCGAACTTCATCTTTTTTGCTTTTAAACTGGTCGAAGCGATAAACCGTATCTTGCGCGACGAGCGTGGCTTGACGAATACGCCAAGCCACGCTGCGCTTCTTGACCGGTGCTTCGGTCAGAAACAGAGTGCCGTCGGGCGATCCGGTTTCATGGAGTGCCTTGATCGCACATCGGATTGCGTCGCCATATTCTTTTTCGCGAAAATCTCTTTCTTTACCAAGTCCGATCAGTAGCACCCGCTCGCAGAAAGTGCCAGAAACGTTATGGAGAATGAGCGAGGTTCCTGCTTTTCCATCCATATCGCCGCGACGAATGATATTTGAAAGATAATTATCACTGGCGTTATCGAGTAGTTCGGCAGGCAGTGTCAATTTGCGGGGTTCAAAGACGCCAACGACGACGCAGGCGCTACGTTGCTTCTCCGGGCTTCCACTTTTTATGCTAAATTCCACTTGCTATTCTCCGAGCAGTACAGTTTTTCTGCAAAAGCCGATTATCACAGCAGTTTTTCGCTAAAGTCAAAAAATGATATTCCAGCGTGCCGTTCGGCGCGAGTTCACGCAGTCAGCGGCAGGCATATTTGTTGCCCTTTTTGCGATTCTTGTCACCACCCAACTGATCCGTCTGCTCACCGAAGCGGCAGGCGGAAAAGTAGCCCCCGAAGCCGTCGCCGCTCTGCTTGGTTTTGCCGCGCTCAATTATTTGCCAATTTTGTTATCTTTGGCGTTGTTTATTGCAATTTTACTGACTCTGTCGCGTAGCTACCGCGACTCTGAAATGGTCGTCTGGTTTTCCTCTGGCCTTTCCTTGACGGCGTGGGTGCGGCCGGTACTGACCTTTGCCATACCTCTATCTTTGGCTATTGCGCTGCTTTCCCTTTTTCTCTCTCCTTGGGCTTTGTCACAAAGCGCCGAGTTCAGGCAAAAATTAAGCGCCCGTAGCGACGTAAGGCAAGTATCGCCCGGAGCATTCCAAGAGGCGAATTCTGCTGAACGCGTTGTTTTCGTCGAGTCGGTTACCGACGACGCGAGTTTTGTGCGCAACGTTTTTGTCAGTTCCCTGCAGCATCAGCGGCTAGGCGTGATGATTGCACCAACCGGGCATCTTGAAACGACTGAAAACGGTGACCGCTTCATGGTGCTTGAAAATGGCCGTCGCTATGAAGTAGAGCCTGGAACACCCGAATTTCGTATTCTTGAGTTTGCACGTTACGCGATCCGTGTTGAAGCCAAGGAGGCGCGGGGTATCGAGCTAACCCCCAAAAATATGCCGTTGTGGGACTTGATTCGTGAAAATCAGCCAGCGCACCGGGCCGAGCTGCTTTGGCGAGTGGGAATTCCGCTGTCGGCGATTGTGCTGGCCTTGCTGGCAATTCCACTCTCTTTTGTCAATCCACGCGGTGGGCGTTCGGCCAACATGCTTCTGTCTATTCTTGCCTATATGATCTACAACAACCTCCTGTCGGTCAGTCAGGCCTGGGTCGCGCAGGGGCAAATATCCTTTGCGCTCGGGGTACTGTCAGTCCATATGCTAATGCTGACTTTCCTTCCCTTATTGTTTTTCCGGCGGATCGCCGTTTTTTCATTTGCGCGGATGCGGCGATGAAGATCTATCGTAAATATCTGGCCCATGAGGTGACGGCGGCGATATTGCTAGTGCTGGGCGCATTTCTGGCGCTCTTCGGCTTTTTCGATATGATCAACGAGCTGAAAGACATTGGCCGTGGCGGCTACCAGTTGCAGCATGCGCTGGCTTTTGTCGCGCTGCGCTTGCCCGGACGGGTTTATGAATTAATGCCGGTGGCGGTACTGATCGGCACGCTGTACGCCTTGTCGACTCTGGCGCGGCATTCCGAAATTACCGTCTTGCGCACGGCGGGCTTATCGACACGAGGATTGCTCGGCGCCTTGTTTCAGGTTGCAGGCGTATTTGCTGTTGTGACATTCTTGTTCGGTGAGTTTGTCGCTCCTCCCGCAGAACGCGCTGCCAACCAGTTACGTCTGAAAGCGGTTAGTTCGGTGATCGCGCAGGAATTCCGTTCAGGTTTATGGGTCAAGGATGAACGCAGCTTCATCAACGTGCGAACAGTTTTACCGGATACAAGGTTGCGCGATATTCGTATTTACGAATTCAACGAAAAGGCACAGCTTCTCTCGGTGAGCGACGCGGAAGAAGGGGAGTATGTGCCGCCGGCCAGTTGGCGTTTGACCGGTGTGGTGCAGACGGTGCTCGATGACGAACGAGCAACGATTGTGAAAAAACCAGATATGTTATGGCGATCGGCTCTGAATCCAGACATCCTTTCGGTTTTGCTGGTCGTTCCAGAACGTATGTCACTTTTCCATCTGACGGCTTACATCAAGCATCTGTCGGAGAATCACCAAAAGACTCAGCGCTACGAAATTGCACAGTGGAAAAAATTGATTTATCCGCTCGCCGCGTTCGTAATGATGGCTTTGGCGCTACCTTTTGCTTACACCCATAACAGGATGGCAGGCGTCAGCTTGAAAATTTTCTCCGGCGTAATGATCGGGACTTTATTTCATATGCTTAATGGGCTTTTTTCCAGTCTGGGTGTCATCAATAGCTGGCCGCCATTATCCAGTGCTCTCACGCCCTCCTTGCTGTTCCTCCTCGCGGCAATGGGAATGATCTGGTGGATCGAACGACGCTGAGCGTAATAGCCACGGTGGGGATAAAAATAGCCGGCATCAAACTTGACGTTTAAGTATTGTCTATTTAACCTTGGTCACAGGCGCAACGCGCTATCCCGGTATACCTGGCACGAATGGTAACCGGTGGCTTTGATCTGAATTTCCGGGCTGATCGACCAAAACTGCGATGTTACACGCAGGCTCAACTCCCCTTTGCGGCACGCTTGGCGATAATAAAGCTGGCCAGTCGTTTGTCGGTGTTAAGGATGTGGTTGACCAGCCAGCCATTCAGAAATTCGATCAAATCATTCGGCGGGATGAGGATGCCTAATTTCAGATTTTCGCGCACAGTGACCACTTTTGCCGAAAACGAGCGATGTTGCTCAAGGTGCAGCTTGGCATCTTCGTGCACGGCGGCATCGTATCCGTAGTGCTGCATGAGGTCTTCTTCCGTATCGAAATGGTAGAGGGCGTAGCTCAGCAAGTCGCGGGTGATCGGCTCCAGCACTTCCAAGCCGGCGTCCCGGCTCAGTTTTTCGGCGGCTTGATTTAGCGTGTGCACCAGAATCATGTGTTGCTCGTCGATTTCCGGCACGCCGGTCATCAAACTTTCATTCCAGAGAAGCTGCGGGACAGTTGGGTGGCTCATTATCGCTCTCCTTAAAACAACAGATTAGTGGTGAATCGTAGAATCGTAGAATTACTGCGCCGCCTGGCCCAAGCGAGCTTCGCTGGTTCGGAAATCGTGCAGTTGTTGCAACAGGTTTGCATGCACCGTATCCAACTCGGCATGCAGGCCGGGGCACAGCGCCTCGTCGGTACAGGCGAGCAGGGCCTGGGCGGCACGATGAGCGTCCCGGTGGACAATGCCGATACTGAAGAAAGCGGCTTTGCCGGCGTAGCGACGAATCACCGCCGCATTATTCAACCACAGGCCCAAACGGCAATGCGCACTGTCGAGAGTGGGCAGTTGCGTCGCTGGCGAAGGGACGTGTAACCCATTGACGATTTCTTCAAGCCAATGCCGGTGCGAAACCTCCATCAACAACATTTCAAAATCGTTATGCGAAGGGTACGTGGCCGGGAGTACGCGCCAGCGGGGATCCGCCTGGAAGTCCGTTAGCCACGCCAGCAGCCGGTCGGGCGGTAACGGTCGGGCGATGCCATAGCCTTGCATCACATCGCAACCGAGTTCGAGCAACATCAGGATGTGCTCGATCGTTTCCACCCCTTCAGCCACTACCTGACGTTGAAAAGCCATCGCCAGGCCGAGTACCCCATGCACAATGGCCAAATCGCCGGGGTCAACCAGCATATCGCGCACGAAGGTTTGGTCGATCTTGAGCACGTCGGCCGCCAACCGCCGCAGGTGGATGAGCGAAGAATAACCTGTACCAAAATCGTCCAGCGCAAAACGCACGCCTCGTTCACGAAAATGCGAGATCAGTCCGCTGACCAGATTGATGTCTTCCAGCGCCGCCGTTTCGAGAATTTCGATTTCCAGCTTGTGCGCCAAGGCCGGATCGTGTGCCGCCAGCAGTTCGCC
>CAXNNH010000103.1:0-6199 GCA_964203325.1 Burkholderiales bacterium
GGACTCCATGTCTTTCACGCTAAACCACCCGCTTGCCCCTCCGGTTCGGTCGATTTCGCCGAGAGGTTTGCTGTGCAAACCCGTCGGACTAGGAAGAGGTATGCGCGGGCAAGTGTTCAAAGGTTTTTTTGGCAATGCTATACAAAGACCAGAGTAGTAGCAGAGGAATCAGCAAGGTCTGCAGCAAGAAAATAACGATGAGCTTGACGATATGCTCTATCGCCTGCTCGGCGGATTGTTTCATATTTTCAAAACGCGTTTTTACGTCACTATTCTGTAACCACCACTCCTTGATATTCTGCAGCACCCCTGGGGATTCATTGGCTGCGCCGGATATCGAAGCAGGCATTGGCGTCGACTGTGGTGCCCACTTCGGGGTCCACCATTCCCTTATTTTGTCGACCAGCCCTTGCTCTTCGATAGAAGAAGCCTGCGGGAGCTGCTTGGTATTTCCAGCGGTAGGCGAGTCCGTTTTGCCCATTTGACTGGATGTGGCATCAATGCTTTGTTGGCTCGATTGATAATCAGCAGCCATGAATTTCTGGAATAACAGATCGCTGCCCAGCGTAACGATAGGTACCGCAAAACGCGTCATGAGCAGAATGACCAATATTCGTGTCAGCCAGGCGGGGGAAGCTTGTTGGCGGAGATAGAAAAAAGACCATCCCAGCGCCACGCTGGACAGCAGGATGGAAACGAGCGAGTGGGCACCCATCGCGAGCAGCATTTTCTGCACACCAAATGAAACGCTAGCCAGCAGCATCAGCGTCGAAAACTTCTCGACCAAATCGTTGATTGGATCAAGCACCTGTCCAGGGGTCAGCACTACCCCGACACCGCCCGGTTCAAGGGCCACCTCGGTACCCTGTGCCATCGAAATGACCGCGTTGAGTGCACGCGCCGTTGCAAAGCTAATTAAGGCCCGCTTCAGGCCGGCATCCAGCTGTTGATTCGCCAGCGAATCGAGCGGTGCCAGCCACGAGCACGCCACCATAATTACCACAGCCAGCACCAAGGAAGAGCGTCGCAGAAACCGCTGAACAATAAGCTGCATGATTATTACCTTCTTACTCCGTTGTTTTTTCAACGCGGGTGTTTTATTCGCCGGGTAGACTTTAATGTTCTAGGGAGACGCTGATTTATTCACTTTTGTCATTCTAAAAGTAGTGAGTAATATTTAAAATCAAAAATTTATATTTCTTGCTTCACTCGGAATGACAATAAATCAGCGTTTCCCCAGGGCTTATGGCTGGGTGGCGCGTTAATAAATCCCGAAAGGTCGTCAAAGTGTTCAGGCGGGTCTTGGTTGCCAGCTTCCTCGGCTAGATAAGTCACTGGTAAGATTGTACTTTAGTCAAAAAAGCGTTGCTGCGGCGTCAGGCCATAATTCAGGGGATCGGGTATGTTGAACAATTTTAAGGTGGGCCAGAAAATTCTGGCTATCGTAATGTTGGTGGGGGCCATCCTTACAGTATTGCTTGCCGTTTCATATTTTTCATTTCTCGAACTGCGTCGTGCTCTCAATGAAGTTAAAAATGAAGGGGTACCGAACGCGATGGTTGCCAAGGACATGCAGATGCAGGTGGTGCAGATCCAGCAATGGCTGACCGATATCTCGGCGACTCGCGCTCAGGATGGGCTTGACGACGGTTTCAAGGAAGCAGAAAAAGCACATCGGGTATTTTTTGAAGATCTAGCCAGGATTCGCCAGTCCTATGTACTGGAAGATGACCGGAACGGTATTGTTCAGGCTGACCAAATCAAGGAACGCATGGGCCTCTGGTATGCAAGCGGCAATAAAATAGCGTTGGCTTATATTGAAGGTGGAGCACCTGCCGGCAATATGCTCATGGGCGAATTCGACAAGGTATCAACGCAATTGCAGGAATCCCTGACTCCTGTGATCGAGGGGCAGGTTAGTGAAGCACGTAGCGAGCTGGATCTGGCGGTGCAGGAGGCCGACAGGGTTCAAATGCTGATCCTGGCCGGTATCGTTGTTGCGGTCGTTCTTCTGTCCTTGGGAGGACGCTATCTTGCGCTGGGTGTAGTCGGGCCACTTAACCGCATGAGCGTATTGATGGCCGAACTCGTGGCGCGCAAAGATTTCTCCGTACACCTGGATGCCAAAGGGGGCGATGAAATTGCCGAGGCATCGCGCAGTTTCAACCAACTGGTGGCTATGCTGCGCAGCATGTTGCAAGAACTAAACCAAGACGTTCATCGTCTCGACGACACGGCTGCCAAATTGGCAGATGCCATTGCTCATTCGTCGCATAGCTCCTCCGAGACCAGTCAGTCGGCTTCCTCCATGGCGGCCGCTGTCGAACAAATGTCAGTCACGACCAGATGCGCGATAACACAAATTCTGCGCAGCAGATCGTTACAGCTTCGACGCAGCATTCCGAAGAGGGTGAGCGCGTCATCGGCGCCGCTGTCAATGACATGCAGAAGATTACCGTAGCGGTGCAGCAGGTTTCCGATGTGATTGCGACTCTGGGCGAACAAACGACGCACATCTCGAATATCGTCAATGTGATCCGCGAAGTAGCCGACCAGACCAACCTGCTGGCGCTCAATGCTGCCATTGAGGCAGCGCGAGCGGGTGAGCAAGGACGGGGGTTTGCCGTGGTGGCGGATGAAGTCAGAAAGCTCGCCGAGCGAACGGCCAGTGCCACCGGTGAAATTGCCACGATGATCTCGGCGATTCAGGGGAGCGCGCATACGGCTGTTGATCGAATGAGCGATGCGGTCAAGCAGGCTACTGCCGGTGCCCTCTTGGCGAGGGATGCCGGGCAGTCAATCGAAGCGATCCGCGATGGTGCCAATCGGGTGGCCTCCGCCTTCAATGATATTTCCCATGCCATTACCGAACAGTCTGCCGCTGGACAGTTGATAGCCCAGCAAGTGGAGCAGGTAGCACGCGCTTCTGACGAAAACAGCGGCGCCGTTCGCCACACAGCCGACGCTGCTCGCTCGTTGGAGTCGCTCTCGCACGAGATGCGCCGACGGATCGATCAGTTCAGGGTGTAAGGCCTCTCCTGACCCGCAGTAAAGCCAGCGCTGCGCAACATCGGTTTGTAATTTCCTGCGACCTTATTATTGGGGCAGATTCATTGAGGAAGATAATCTGGTAAGCGCTGGTAGTAACGAGCACGGTAGAGGAGTCGGTGGTTTTCTACATTGTCGGTAAAAGCGGAGCGATCATGCAAAACATTATTGCATATCAGTCCCATCCCTGCCTCCAGTCGCCCCCTCAGAATAAACGGATTACTTTCAGACAAAATACGTTTAAGCGCCGAGACGGCTGCCTGTGTCGTGGCATCGCTTGCCCACTCAATACTGCGCGTGCGCGCTGTATAGCGCATGTGTAAGTGAGCCGCAGAATCGACAGAAAATACGGGGCCGCTTTGAGCGGGACGGGTGCTTCTGACGCCATTGGCGTCTGCGTCTTCGCGTTCGGGAATGGTCATCGCGTCTGGCTGCATCAAGGCACGTATGAGTTCGGGGTTCTCGTCGCGTAATTGAAGGTAAGCTAATTCATGGTCAAGAATCTGATTGTCGCCACCTTGAATAGCAGGTCTTGCACAGTGCAGAATCATGGCGCGGATAGTGTGTTCAGCGCTGTTGTAGTAGCCGTCGGTGTGCCAATGGATGGCGCGGTTAGTGTACGGGATATAGGCGGTGCGAGTCCCCTGCTCGGCAACAGTGATCGAAGTAATGGCATCTTCGTCGGCGAGAAAGTTGCAATCCGGCGCAGGCAGGTTCAACTGGGAGGCCAGTGAATGCACTAGCGATTTGCTAGTATCTTCAGGCTTGCTGATGGCGTAAATAGCCATGTTGGCTCGCTCGCAACCCATTAGAATTTTTTGCCGTTCGCCGTCCGTCAGATGATAGGGATTGTTGATTTCAACCAACAAATCATCCAACGATTCGGGTCGGGAGCACAGTTTTTTTTCACGCCAAATAGCGTAAGCATCCGTCTGCTGTAGATCAAAATGCGCTGCGGTCATGAGTACTGTCTTCCTTCCAAGATAAATCTAACCCACTAAGACTCTGTTTTCCCGGCTGTGGCAAAAAGGTTGTCCATCAGTTTGTTCAGCGTGTCTATTGCTTCCGGGGCCTCGATGGCCATAACCTGATCCATCACCCAGTGACGATCCTGGACACTGACTACCTCCGCTAGCTGGAATCCGCAGTAGCGCATGAAGGAAAAATCCGGTGCTCCATCGACAAAACTAAAGGTTGCGTAATCTTCGCCACGCTGATTAAAGCTTTCGATAAAACGCTCAATGATAGGACTTTCCTCGCCCCCAAGCAGCCGAGCTTCGTTTTCACTCAGAAACTCGGCGGTTTTCTTGACCAGGGCTGACGTAAATTGCTGGCGGTCTTCGTCACTCAGGCGCCCAAAGGCGAATCGGTCGACGATGTGGTCGAGAAATACCAGATACTCGCGCAAAAAATCAAAGTACTGACGAGATGCTTCAATTTCAAAATGTGCCTTGCGCATTCGATTGATGCTGTGCAGCCCTAGTCGCCATATATTTAGGGCGACAGCACCGGCAAGTACCTGGGGTTCGCGCGTTTGCTCTTTGGCAAACCACTTGCTCTTTGTGCGCATGGTTCCCTTAGAGGTTAAAGGTTTGAGCGCGTAGCATGGGGGGTCAGTAGCCCCCTTTACCGAAAGGTTTGGTCAAACCGGCGACACGTACCCCTTGTTTGGCAGGTCCGCCCGGAAAAAGGTCGTAAAGAGTTTTGCTGTCGTACTCGGGGAGAAGTTCTGCCAAGTCCTTGAGCATGTTTCTGTAATTGGGTGTTTGACCATGTTCGCGATGTTGGTCGCGTAAATAATTGATGAGTTTCCAATGCGCGTCGGTTAGTTCAATACCATCGGCTGCGGCAATGGCGATAGCTGCCGCATCGCTATAGTCCGCTTCGAGAAGGTATCCATCATCATCGGTTTCCAGTTCGTTGCCATCAACTACGTATCCCATTTATATCTCCTGAAAAATATCATTATTCCTGTGGCAGCCCGTGCTGCCGATCCCAGTATTACTGTTGCACGTCAAAACCGTTTTAATTCGAAGGTGCTGTCTTGCGCAGATAGTATTCGAAGCTATTGGGAGCCGCCTCATATTTATCGATGAGTTCGAAGGATGTATTTTCTACCCATGTAAGAATGTCCGAACGTGATCCTGGACAGTCACTGACAAGCACTAAAACTTCGTCTGGATGCATGCCTTCAAGCAATTTCTTTGCTTCAAGTATGGGGCCAGGGCAAGTCACGCCTCGCATGTCGAGCACCACACTTCCTACACGCTTGACCCTGCTAGTTCCCTTCTCGATGGTGTACGCTGTTCTGTTACCCTCCAAAGGCTCAGTCGATACAATTGTGTTACCCGTGTGACCTGCCCAAGCGAACAAGTCGTCGGCAGTGGCCGGGCAGTTAGAAATCAAACGCAAGCATTGCCCCGGCAAGAGGTCTTCAACCACCCTCTTGGCACCCAGCAAAGGGGCCGGGCAACTTAGACCACTCATTTCGAGAATGACTTCAGGATTTTTTTCGCTCATTGCTTAGCCTTCCATATATGAGTGTTTTGAAATTGCCACGTTATCATAATTAAAATCCGACAGCGTTGATGGAACGGTGAGGAATAAATATTCCACAGCCTAACGAGCGATGGATCCCCAAGCCTATTTGTTGTACGCGTATAGAATCTTCGAGGGACAGGCCGGCTATCATCAGGCTGAAACCAACTATGTTTCCGTTATCTGATTTAAAGACGCTCTTTTTGCCAACAATCTCTTGGCGGTTGATCTCAAGCGCGTCAAGGGCGTTCCGAACAAATAAAACAAAACCCGCTTCTTCTTCGTCACCCGTCGAAACACAACCCGAGTAAACGACGGGATGTGCAAGCAAGCGGCGAGCGCGCGGTTCCCCTAAAATTACCTTTTCTCCCAGATCGACTTCCTGACCCGCCAGTTTTGAGCAATCGGCAACTCGCGTCTCAGGAATTCTGAGTGTCAGGTGTGTACGTCCACCAATAAGCAAAGTCCGACCGCAGGTCGACAAGCCTTTTAGAGGATGCACTCCTACATTTGGTTCCATCAACCACCATGGCAGTATGTTCGCCAAGCATTTGGCCAGCGCCAGCGGGTAATCCGAGACGATTTGCTGACCTTGGGAAGCATAGACGGGGAA
>CAXNNH010000104.1:0-6174 GCA_964203325.1 Burkholderiales bacterium
TGCGCGACAAAACCAATCTGCGCACCGACTCTTACGGCGGCAGCATCGCCAACCGCGCCCGCCTGCTGCTCGAAGTGACGGATGCGATTCTCGAAGTCTGCGACAAGGATCGCCTTGGTGTGCGCCTGTCGCCACTCAGCGCGGTCAACGACATCGACGACAGCCATCCCGAACCGTTGTTTACCTACGTCGTGCAGGAACTGGCCAAACGCGACATTGGCTTCCTGCATATCGTCGAAGGCATGACCGGCGGGCCGCGCATTCCCGGTAAATCGACCGACTTCGACCTCAATCAACTGCGCGCCCTTTTCCCGAACACCTATATGGCCAATAATGGCTACACGCGCGAAATGGCTATCGAAGCCCGGGCGAGCCATCGCGCCGACCTGATCGCCTTCGGCAAGGCATTCATTGCCAACCCGGATCTGGTCGAACGTCTGCGCAGCAATGCCCCGCTCAACGCGCTCGATGTCGCCACACTCTATGGTGGCGACGAGCACGGCTACACCGACTATCCTTTCCTCCCAGCGACCCCTGCTGCCATTTGAGCGACCAAGCACACAAGGAACGACCCATGCAAAATTTCACTCTGCACAACCCGACACGCATCCTCTTCGGTCAGGGACGTATCGCCGATCTTGGCGCCGAAATTCCGCCGGGTGCCCGCGTCCTGATTACCTACGGCGGCGGCAGCGTCGTCAAGACCGGCACGCTGGCCGAAGTTAAAGCCGCATTGCCAGGCTTTACCGTCTTTGAGTTCGCCGGTATCGAGCCTAATCCAACCTACGAAACGCTGATGCAGGCCGTCGAACTGGCGCGTCGCGAGAAAATCGACTTTCTGCTCGCCGTCGGCGGCGGCTCGGTGATCGACGGCACCAAGTTCATAGCCGCCGCCATCCCCTTTGTCGGCGAGCCGTGGGACATTCTGGCCAAACGCGCCGCCGTGCACAGCGCAATCCCTTTCGGTAGCGTTTTGACCTTGCCGGCCACCGGCTCGGAGATGAATAGCGGCGCGGTGATTACCCGCCGCGCTAGCGACGATAAGCTGGTTTTCGCCAATCCCCTCGTTTTCCCGCGCTTTTCGGTGCTCGATCCGAGCAAGACCTTCACCCTGCCGCCCCGGCAGGTGGCCAACGGCGTCGTCGATGCTTTCGTGCACATCGCCGAGCAATACCTGACCTATCCCGTCGATGCCAAAGTACAGGATCGCTTTGCCGAGGGCCTGCTACTGACGCTGATCGAGGAAGGTCCCAAAGCCTTGCAGGAACCTGAGAATTATGCCGTGCGCGCCAACCTGATGTGGACGGCAACACTGGCCCTTAACGGCCTGATCGGCGCCGGTGTGCCGCAGGATTGGGCGACGCACATGCTGGGTCACGAACTCACTGCGCTGCACGGGCTGGATCATGCGCAGACGCTCGCCATTGTGCTGCCGGCCATGCTGCAAGTCCGGCGTACGGAGAAGCGCGCAAAATTGCTGCAGTACGCCGAACGTGTCTGGAGCTTGCACGAGGGCGATGAAGAAGCGCGCATCGATCAAGCCATCGCGCGCACCCGCCAGTTCTTTGAAGCGCTGCACGTACCGACCCGTCTGGCAGACTACGCTATCACCGCCGAAGCCATCCCGGCGCTGCTGGCGCAACTGCAGCGCCACGGCATGGTCGCGCTCGGCGAGCAACGAAACGTTGATCTGGCGTGCGCGCGGCAAGTGTACGAACTGGCCGCCTGACGTTTTCCCCTTGTTTCCTACGACTCCCTAACCAAATAACCAAAGCGCTCCCCCGCACCATGATTCTCAGTCTTTTTTCGTCGCGCTCTTCTCACCCGCTGGCCGATGCCAGAGAACTTAAACGACGGATTGGGGGCTTGCCGCTCGATAACGCCTTCGACGCGCTGGATCAAGTCTCGGCTTGGCTTAAATCGCTACACCCGGCCGACGATTTGCCGCTCGATCTTTTTTTTGACGTATTGCGGCAAATCGACGAAGCGGCACAGCCGCATCTGCAGCGTTTGGCGCGTGAGTACCTGAATTCCGCGCGTGCTTCAAAAAACGAGGAAGGCCGCCTGTGGACGAGCAATCATGGCTACTGGGCACAAGTAAGCGACCTCTACGCGCAATGTATCGAGCGCTTTATCGACAAGCCGAAAGACAAGGCGAGCGTAGCACTCAGGGGAGACTTGCCGCTGGTCTCGGCCAGACTGATCGCTGCACTCGCCACGCAACTGAAGTGGCTCGCCTACCGTTACTCTCCCGTCAATCCGGATCTATGGGCCGATCTCGGTCACGCCTATCTGGTTGCCGATGCCCTTGAGTATGCCGAAAAGCCGCTACGCCTTTACCCGGATCGGCGTATGGAAACCACCGTCGCGCAGCAGTATCTGCATGCCTTGATACGCGAAGCGTCGTCGATTGACTGTCTGACACCTCCTGAAATCGAATCGGTCGACCGCCTGAGCGAATACTTTCTGCCCGCCTTTGTTTTGTCGGCGGAGTCCCGCCCGGACAGCGTTTACTGGATTGATACCGCCAGCGACCAGCCCCCGATTCGACTGGCTCTGCAAGCGCAGGAGATGAGCATCTCGACCCGCTTTTTCTCGCCCGGAACAGCGCCGCAAGCTCTGGAGGCGTTGATGGCCAAGGTTCAAGCCGGCGAAATTCCGGTCGATCTGAACCTGGGTCGTCAATCGACAGCGAAGCAGTTGCTGCCGGTACTCAAGCACCTGACGCGCTATTGGGCACCCCATCCTCCGTTGCGCGAACATCCGCGTCATCCGGTCAAAAATCGTTGTGCGGTGCTGCATGGTTTCAAAAATTGCCATGCGACCCTGGGAGGAGTCGACGGAGCAGCGGTCGACGGAGCGAACGACAGTGCCGCTAGTGAAAACTGGTGGGTCGAAAACGTTAGCTTTGGCGGATTCGGTGCCGAAGTCGATTGCGCCCGCAACGACTGGCCCAAACTGGGTGCCCTGCTCTGCCTGCAACCGGACGGTGGACAAAACTGGGTGCTCGCCGTCGTCCGCCGCTACAGTCGGCGCAGCACCACGCAAGCGCGGGTCGGCATTCAATCGCTTTCCCGGCAGGCAACGAGCATCGAGCTGTTCCCGCTCAAGGCGGGAATAAACACTATCAGCCCCCTCTCCAGCACCCCGGCTATCTGGCTAGGCGAAGGCGAGGCCAGCGATGAAGTGCGCATTGTGCTGCCGGCCAACGGCTTTAATCTGCAGCAGGATCTGCGATACGCTCATGACAATAAGCGCTCGGTGTTAACGCCGATAGCGCTGGAAGAAAGCGGCAGCGATTACCAGATCGGACGCTACCGCGAACACTCCGTCATCCCAGCGTAGGCCGGGATGACGGTGTTTGAAGTGTTGGCGCGTGTACCGTGCTCATTTTTTGTGAAAGTACGTAACATCCGTTACTAAACTGGGTAAAGTTGTCAATGCAAAGTCGGCAAAATGTTCGTATTTACTGTTCAACGAGGAGTTCAGGATCATGAGAAAAACTTTTATCGCCTTATCAGGTGCGCTACTACTCACCCTTACATCGGCAACCCTGGCCCAGAGCATTGGTGACCGGCTGGAAATGGCGGAACGGCGTATTGAGCACGGTATTCGCTCAGGAGCTTTGGATCGGCGCGAGGCCCGTGCTTTGCGCGAGGAATTTCATATTGTGCGCAGCGACGAAGCCCGTGCCCGTGCCGACGGTCGCCTGGATCACCGGGAGCGCGCGCGGCTGGATCACGAGTTAGACCGACTGGAGCGGCGCATTTCCCATTTGAAGCACAACGACGATTACCGGAGCGATTACCGGAACGATTATCGGAGCGATAGACGAGACGACCGTCGGCCTGAAGAATGGGACGATAGACGCGGCCCCCCACGACGTTATTGACCGTCGTTGAGCCGCGTTAGCTCACCGCTTTCTGACGTATGGCCGACTTTGGGCGAAAGGCGTTGACCACGCTAGCGACGGTTTCCACATACGGACCGCCGATCAGGTCGAGGCAGTAGGGAACGGCGGCGAAAATACCGTTGACTACGGTTGCGCCGTCTGGCCCCTTGACGCCTTCCAGCGTTTCGCGGATCGACTTCGGCTGGCCGGGCAGGTTGAGAATTAATGCTTGGCCGCGCACGACACCGACTTGGCGCGAGAGAATCGCGGTCGGTACAAAATTGAGGCTGATACGGCGCATCTCCTCGCCGAAGCCGGGTAATACCTTGTCGGCCACGGCAAGCGTTGCTTCCGGTGTTACATCACGCACCGCCGGGCCGGTACCGCCGGTGGTCAGCACCAAATGGCAGCCGACACGGTCGACCAGTTCGATCAGGGTTTGCTCTATCGTCGCCTGCTCGTCGGCAATCAACCGCGTTTCGACGCGCCACGGGCTGGCCAGCGCCGCGCCAAACCATTCCTGCAACGCCGGAATTCCCTTGTCTTCATAAACCCCTTGCGAGGCACGGTCGCTGATGGACACCAGTCCGATCAAAATCTCCTCAGGTGCCGGCATGGTTAATCTCTCCATCATTGCCCTCGTCGTGTTCAAGGTATTCACTTTCCGCACTCTCGGCGATCCCCGTTTCCAGCTCCTTGAGCGCCTGGAAAATGGCGCGATAGCAGCGCGGCGGCTTGTTTTGTTCGCGCTCCTTGAGCGCCGAACGGCGCAGCGAACGCAGGTGCTGCAGGTCGGCTCCGGGATACAGCGTGGCGATTTCGTGCAGCACTTTTTCGTCGGCGAGGAAGTCGGTACGCAGGCGTTCGAGGCGGTGCAGTTTGGCCGTTTCGCCGGCCGATTCGCCACGCACCAAGGCCAGCGCGGCGCGAATCGGCTCGGGGTCGACATCGCGCATTAACTTGCCGATGTATTGCATTTGCCGGCGTCTGGCCTCGTCGTGCCGTGTCATGCGTTGTGCTTCGCGCACGGCGTCGCGCAAAAAGTCGGGAATGTCGATTTTCTTGAGGCGATCGGTCGATAGCCCAACCAGCTCTTCGCCCAACCCTTGCAGATCGGCCATCGCCTGCTTGCGTTGAGTTTTCGAGAGGGGGGCTTGTTCTTCTTGCGGAGTGTTCATCGCGGTGTTTTCATCGGTTGGCTAGACCCAGGCAGCGTTTTGGGCACGGCCTGGGCCAAGGTGGAATGCAGGAATGCCGGAAGGGAAGCCCTCCGGCGAGCTGCTATGATAGCGACTTTCCACGCCACCTTCTCCCCCTATGTCACCTGCCAAGTCATCCTCGAAGTCATCCGTCAAATCCCGCCCCACCCGCCCCGCCGTTAACCCTCCGCAGAATGAGCCGGTTAGCTCCAGCACCCAATCGCGTTTCAGCCATCCCCTGAACACCTTGCAGGAGCTGGCCCAGGACGTTCTGACGCACGCCAAAAAGCAAGGTGCCAGCGCCTGTGAAGTCGATGTTTCGGAGGGCTTTGGCCAGTCGGTGACGGTGCGTTGCGGCGCGGTCGAAACGATAGAACACAATCGTGACAAAGGGATAGGCGTTACCGTCTATCTCGGGCAGCAAAAAGGCCACGCCAGCACCTCGGATTTTTCGGCCACGGCCTTGCGCGAAACAGTTGAAGCGGCGCTCAACATCGCTCGCTTTACCGCGCCGGACCCCTGTGCCGGGCTGCCGGAGGCGGAATTGCTCGCTACGCAGGAGATGGATCTCGATCTCTACCACCCGTGGCTGATTTCGGTCGATGCCGCCATCGAACTGGCGCAACGTTGCGAGGCGGCGGGCTTCGCCGTCAGCCCGCTGGTAACGAATTCAGAAGGCGCATCGGTGTCGATTCAGGAAGGCCAGTTTGTCTCGGCCAACAGCCTGGGTTTTATGGGTGGTTTCCCGACTTCCCGCCACTATCTGTCGTGCTCAATGATTGTCGGTAAAAACGACAAAATGCAGCGTGACGACTGGTATTCCACCGCACGCGATGCGCAGCGCATGGCTTCACCGGAAGAAATTGGCGACTATGCGGCACGCCGTGCCCTATCGCGTCTCGGCGCACGCAAGATCAAGACCTGTCAGGTGCCAGTACTCTTTGAAGCACCGCTCGCCTCCGGGCTGATCGGCAGTTTTGTGCACGCCGTCAGCGGCGGCAGTCTCTACCGCAAAACCACTTTCCTGGTCGACAGCCTGGGCAAGCGCGTTTTCTCCAAGAAAGTGCAAATCAGCGAGCGCCC
>CAXNNH010000105.1:0-6174 GCA_964203325.1 Burkholderiales bacterium
ACATGAGAATCGGTCTCTATCGATTTGGGGGAGCTAACCCTGTAAGCGACGTTCAGTATCGACGGGCGGATTGACGACCTCCAGCACCTTGCGCCGTGAGGTATGACCGCTTTTCAAGGTAACCGCCGACTTGGCCAAACCGAGACGTTCGGCGACAAACCCGAGCAAAGCGGCATTGGCTTTGCCGTCGACCGGTGGGGCCGCCAAACGGATTTTCAGCGCATCGCCGTACAAGCCGGCCACTTCAGTTTTTTTGGCACCGGGCTGGATATGCAAAGTTAGCGTGATGCAACCATTCCCAACGCGCAGCCACTCAGTCACGCAGTTACCTATCCTCGCTCATCAAAGAAACATCAACAGCATTTGTGCGAGCAGGATGGCAATCAGGGGGGAGAGATCGATGCCACCGATCAATGGCACCAGGCGCTGGATCGGGTACAGAAAGGGGTGAGTTAGTTGTGCTACAGGCTGGGCGAGCGGTGAGTAGGGATTGACCCAGGAGATGACGGCCTGCACGATCAATGCGCCGATCAGGAGGTAAATACTTTGGCGCAAGGTTGCCAGCGCCCCCTGCCAGAGAATAAGGCCGAGCAAGTTTTCAAGCGGAATTTCATCGATGGCGATTCGCAAGGAAAACAGCGCCAGCAGCAGGATCATCTGTAAAAAATAGGCGGGTAGCAGGCTCGCCAGATCCAGCCCGTACCATCCGGGCAACAAGCGACGCAAGGGCTTGACCAGCCAATTGGTCAATTGCACGATGAAGGTGCCGATTTGATTGTTGAAGGAAACCCGAAACGCCTGCATATAAAAACGCAGAAGCAAAGCAATCGTCAAAAAACCGATTACGGCATCGAGCAAAAAAATTCCAGCTTGCGCAATCATTTCAGTTATCCCTGCCCAGTAGCTCTCCCAACTCACGACTACGCGCATCGGCAGCAAGAATACCGGCGACAATGCCGTCCTTGACCCCGCGTTCGGCCATGGTGCGCAGCGCAGCTTCGGTTGTACCGCCCTTCGAGGTAACGCGCTCGCGCAGCAGGCTAGCCGGTTCGGTGGATTGCGCCGCCAACTTGGCGGCGCCAAGCGCAGTTTCGATCGACAACTGGCGCGCTTGCTCGGGAGTGAAACCAAGTTCCCTCGCCGCTTGCTGCAAGGCTTCGATAAAGAGAAAGACGTAGGCCGGGCCACTGCCGGAAACGGCGGTGACCGCATCCATCTGCGTTTCGTCGTCTAGCCACAAGGTGCTGCCAACTGCTTGCAGGATGCGTTCGGCGTTGCCTCTTTCATCGGCCGAAACGGTGGGCAACGCATATAGACCGGTCACACCGGCACCGATCAGCGCCGGTGTATTAGGCATGCTGCGCACCAGCCTGTCATGGCCGCCCAGCCAGCGCTGCAGGTCGGCTAGGCGCAAGCCGGCGGCAATACTGATCACCAATTGTTGCTGCAAATAGGGCCGCAGCGACGCGCAGGCTTCGCGCATTTGTTGCGGCTTGACCGAGAGCAGCAGCGCGTCGCACGCCAGCGCAGCCGCTTCGGGTACGCCGTAACAACGTAGACCGTAGGTTTGCTCAAGCCGGGCGCGCCCTTCGGCGTTCAGTTCGATGACAGCAATATCGGCGACATCGAATCCAGTTTTTAGCAGACCGCCAATTAGAGCGTTAGCCATATTGCCGCCGCCCAGGAAAGTAATTTTCATGCGTAGTTTCTTTCACCAAAAATTGCGCTGCCGACGCGCAGCAGCGTCGCTCCTTCGGCAATCGCCGCCTCCATATCGTGCGACATGCCCATCGACAGGGTATCCAGCACCAACCCCTCGGCCCGCAGTTGCTCATACAGCTCGACCAGCCGACGGAAAGGCCGGCGCTGTGCCTCCAGATCGTCCTCCGGTGCGGGAATGGCCATCAGACCCCGCAAACGCAGACGCGGCAATCCGGCCATGGCATGAGCCACTACCGAGGCGTCTTCGGGACGCACACCGCTTTTAGCCGCCTCACCGCTAATGTTCACCTGCAGACAAATCGACAGCGGTGGCAAGAAAGCAGGGCGCTGCTCGGCCAGACGCTCGGCAATCTTCAAGCGATCCACCGAATGTACCCAGTCGAAATGTTCGGCCACCAAGCGAGTCTTATTACTTTGCAACGGGCCGATGAAATGCCACTCCAGTCCGAGGTCGGCGAGATCGCTCAACTCGGCAATCTTGTCGACCGCCTCCTGCACATAATTTTCACCGAATGCGCGTTGCCCAACTGCTGCCGCCTCACGCACATAGCTTGCCGGCCAGGTTTTGCTAACGGCAAGCAGCGCAATGTCGCGCGGATTGCGCCCGTACTGCCGCGCAGTCAGATCAATGCGCGTACGCACTGCTTGCAGGTTGGTAGAAATTTTCGACATAATTAACCGATACTCGGAAGCGAGAAAGTATAACATCGCGGATTTGGCAAGCTTCCGGCAAGTTATAGCCGCGTTGTTCTCACGCTATTCCCACGCTCTTCCCTCCACTCGCCCACCGTCCGAGGAATAACCCAAATGGACATTACCGAACTCCTGGCTTTCAGCGTCAAAAACAAGGCTTCCGACCTGCACCTGTCATCGGGATTGCCACCCATGATCCGCGTACATGGCGACGTCCGCCGTATCAATTTGCCGGCCATGGAGCACAAAGATGTGCATGCCATGGTTTACGACATCATGAACGACGGGCAACGCAAGCATTACGAAGAAACGCTGGAGTGCGATTTTTCCTTCGAGATTCCCAACCTGGCGCGTTTTCGCGTCAATGCCTTTGTACAAAATCGGGGGGCGGCGGCTGTTTTCCGTACCATTCCGTCCAAAGTACTGACACTTGAGGAGTTGGGCTGTCCCAAAATTTTCAAGGCAATCTCCGAGTACCCGCGTGGCATCGTTCTGGTGACTGGCCCGACTGGCTCCGGTAAATCGACCACGCTGGCGGCGATGGTCAATCACGTCAATGAAACCGACCACGGTCACATTCTGACTGTCGAAGATCCCATCGAATTTGTGCACGAATCGAAAAAATGCCTGATCAACCAGCGCGAAGTCGGGCCACATACGCTGTCGTTTGCCAACGCGCTGCGCGCCGCCTTGCGCGAAGACCCGGATGTGATTCTGGTTGGCGAAATGCGCGATTTGGAAACCATCCGTCTCGCCCTGTCGGGTGCCGAAACAGGTCACTTGGTCTTTGGCACCCTGCACACGTCCAGCGCCGCAAAAACCGTCGACCGGATCGTCGACGTCTTCCCGGCAGCCGAAAAGGAGATGGTGCGCTCAATGTTGTCCGAATCACTGCGCGCCGTTATTTCGCAAACGCTGCTCAAAACCAAGGACGGTTCGGGACGTATTGCCGCACATGAAATCATGATCGGCACTCCGGCAATCCGCAACCTGATCCGTGAAAACAAGGTGGCGCAGATGTACTCCTCCATTCAAACGGGCGCGCAACTCGGTATGCAAACGCTCGACCAGAATCTGCTGGATCTGGTACGCCGCAATTTGGTTTCGGTGGTAGAGGCGCGCGGCAAGGCGGCTAACAAGGATATTTTCCCCGGCTAATCCGGATGAAAAATAGAGAGAGACTATGGAACGCGATCAGGCACTTAAATTCATGCACGACCTACTGCGCCTGATGACGCAGAAAAATGGCTCGGACCTTTTTATCACGGCCGGTTTCCCGCCTGCGATCAAGATCGATGGCAAGATCACACCCGTATCCAACCAGACCCTCACCGCGCAGCATACGGCCGAGCTGGCACGATCGATCATGAACGACCGGCAGTCGGCCGAGTTCGAGGCAAGCAAGGAATGCAACTTCGCTGTTTCTCCTTCGGGGATTGGACGCTTCCGTGTCAGCGCTTTGGTGCAACAGGGACGTGTTGCCGTGGTACTGCGCACAATCAACATGTCGATCCCGACGCTTGACGAGCTGGCCTTGCCGGCCATCCTGAAAGAGATCGCGATGACCAAACGCGGGCTAGTTATCTTTGTCGGCGGGACAGGCACCGGCAAATCGACCTCGCTAGCCGCCTTGGTAGACCACCGCAACCGCAACAGTTACGGTCACATCATCACGATTGAGGATCCGATTGAGTACGTTCACGAGCACAAGCACTGCATCGTCACCCAGCGTGAGGTCGGAAACGACACCGACTCCTGGGAGACAGCGCTGAAAAACACCTTGCGCCAGGCACCCGACGTGATTTTGATGGGCGAGGTACGCGACCGCCAGGCGATGGACTACGCCATTGCCTACGCCGAAACCGGCCACCTATGTCTGGCCACCTTGCACGCCAACAGTACCAACCAGGCCATTGATCGCATCATCAACTTTTTCCCGGAAGAACGCCGCGCTCAATTACTGATGGATTTATCGCTCAATCTGCACGCCATGGTCTCGCAACGCCTGCTGCCGAAGAGAGATGGCAAGGGACGTGTTGCCGCCATTGAGATTCTGCTGAATTCGCCTCTCATCTCCGACCTCATCTTCAAGGGCGATGTGCATGAGATCAAGGAGATTATGAAGAAATCGCGCGAACTGGGCATGCAGACCTTCGACCAGGCGCTGTTCGATCTTTACGAAGCCGGGCGCATCAGCTACGAAGACGCTCTACGCAATGCCGACTCGGTCAATGACTTGCGCCTGCAAATCAAACTGCACGGCAAGGCCTCGAAAGACCGGGATCTGAACGCCGGCATTGGTCACCTTGGTATCGTTTAACGGGGCTAGCCGTCAGTTAACGAGAAAGAAAGAAGCACCAAACCATCAAGTCCTCCAGGTAGACATCCTGTTTTGCTGGCGACCGGGTGGTGAGGTTTTGTCGTTGTTTCAACAGGACCAGTTCAGCGAAACGCCCGTAGATAGTGGCGCTCGAAGAAACGCTTGGCCCAATGGAAAATGCGCGACGACGGCAGTAGCCAACTACGTTTGGCGTCGCGATAGACCAGTATGCCGGCATCGACGCTGTCGACGATACAGATCAGCTCGGCTTTCGGGCGGGCCGTCGGGGTCTTGCCTTCGAGCGCGAGCAGCAGGTTTTCGGCGGCGGCTTTGGCTTGCAGGTCGGCCATGTGTGCCTGTTTGGGCAGCCAGTCCGGCCCCGGATAGCTGCCGGCGTCGCCGGCGACAAAAACACGCTCGGCCCCCGCCACCTGGCAAAACTCATTGGCCTGAAAAAATCCTCCGGCCGACAGCGGTAGCTCGCTATTGGCCGCCCAGGCCGGCCCGGTCAAGCCGGGCATGAACAGAATCAGGTCGGCCGGCAGATCACCGGCTTCGGTACTCACCGCAGTGCCCGAAAAACCTTGAATTTTGTGCCCGAGATGAGTTTGCACGCCGCGTTTTTTCATTTCGGCGAGCAGCCCCTGCACCGCCTTTTCGCCCAAACGTTTTCCCGGTTCGGCAGCGGCATTGAAAAAGGTGAGCTGAAATTTGTCGCGTGTGCCCTGCTGGCGCAGCCAGGTTTCAACGCCGAACAGCAGCTCGAACATCGGGCCGCCGCGCATCGCCGAAGGCTCTTTCGGGTTGCCGCCAAAGCCGAAAGCGATGTTCCCGCCGTGCATCGCCCGCAGCCGCTCACCGATCGCCTCGGCTGAAGCAACGCCCTCGCAGAGAGTCAGCGCGTGCTCAATACCCGGCATGGCTTTGAGAAAACGCGCCCCGCTGGCAATAATCAACGCATCGTTCTCTATTTCGCCCTGATCGGTGAGCACCGTGCGGCCACCATTCTTCAGGCCGGTGACGGTACACAGCTGGTAATTCAGCCGATGGCGCTGGAAAAACCGGTCGAGTGGCAAGACGAGGTCGCTGCCGCGACGGATGCCCGGCGGCACCCAGATCAGGCTCGGCAGATAAACAAACTCGGCTTGCGGCGCGGCAAGGGTAATCGACGCCAGGGGTGACCGGTGTCGTAACTCGCGAGCCGCCGAGAGGGCGGCAAAACCGGCGCCCAAAATAACAATGCGTGAAGTACCTACGGGCATGTAATTTCCTTGTAGATCTGGTTGAATAAACGGGAGCTTAACGCTGGCCCTTCTTTTGCACCAGACATTGCAGGCGGGCCAGTTCGTCGACGCTCAGTTCGGCGTCAAGCTCGCTGGCCATGAAGTGTCGGCGAAACGCCCGCTGCGCGGCGCGCGGCGAAGAAACATCATAGCCCA